>DATHFI010000473.1:0-3035 GCA_035490275.1 Planctomycetota bacterium | reverse complement strand
CGACGCGATCTTCGGCCTGGAAAAGCCGCTCATGACGCTGGTGGATTTCTTCAAGTCCGCCTCGCAGGGCTACGGCACGGAGAAGCGCATCCTGCTGCTCCACGGCCCGGTCGGGAGCTCCAGGAGCACCATCGTCCGCCTCCTCAAGAAGGGCCTCGAGGCCTATTCGCGCACCAAGGACGGCGCGATCTACACCTTCGCGTGGCAGGACGAGTCCAACTCTGAGACGTGGAACGAATGCCCCATGCACGAGGAGCCCCTGCGCCTCGTGCCGCCCGAGGTCCGCGACAGCCTGTGCAAGGAGCTCAACAAGGCGCTCCCGGCGGGGTCCTATGACATCCGCTCCGGAGGCGAGCTCTGCCCCTCGTGCCGGAAGAACTACACCGACTGGATGAAGAAATCGCGCGGTGACTGGAAAGAGACGATCCGCCACATCAAGGTGCGCCGGCTCATCCTCTCGGAGAAAGACCGGCTCGGCATCGGCACTTTCCAGCCCAAGGACGAGAAGAACCAGGACTCGACCGAGCTCACGGGCGACATCAACTACCGAAAGATCGCGGAGTTCGGCTCGGACTCCGACCCCAGGGCCTTCAACTTCGACGGCGAGTTCAACGTCGCGAACCGCGGCCTCATCGAGTTCATCGAGGTCCTGAAGCTCGACGTGGCGTTCCTCTACGACCTCCTCGGCGCGAGCCAGGAGCACGCCATCAAGCCCAAGAAGTTCGCCCAGACCGACATCGACGAGGTCATCATCGGCCACACGAACGAGCCCGAGTACAAGCGGCTCCAGAGCAACGAGCTCATGGAGGCGTTCCGCGACCGGACCCTGAAGATCGACATCCCGTACAACCTCAAGCTCGACAACGAGATCAAGATCTACCAGCGCGACTACAACCTGGAGCGCGTCCGCGGCAAGCACATCGCGCCCCACACGCTCGAGATCGCCGCGATGTGGGCCGTCCTCACGCGCCTCGAGGAGCCCAAGAAGGCCAACCTGACGCTCCTCCAGAAGCTGAAGCTCTACAACGGGAAGACGCTGCCCGGGTACACCGAGGACAACATCAAGGAGCTCATGGAGGAGGCCCGGCGCGAGGGGCTCGAGGGGATCTCGCCCCGCTACATCCAGGACAAGATCTCGAACGCCCTCGTCAAGGTCGACGAGGCCGGATGCGTCAATCCCTTCCGCGTCCTCAACGAGCTCGAGGAGGGGCTGCTCCACCACTCGCTCATCTCGAGCGAGGAGCAGAAGAAGCGGTTCAAGGAGCTTCTGGCCGACGCGAAGAGCGAGTACGAGGACATCGTCAAGAACGAGGTCCAGCGGGCGATCTGCGCCGACGAGGACGCGATCAGCCGCCTCTTCAGCAACTACATCGACAACGTCAAGGCCTACACCCAGAAGCAGAAGGTGAAGAACAAGTACACGGGCCAGGACGAGGAGCCCGACGAGCGGCTCATGCGCTCGATCGAGGAGAAGATCGACATCTCCGAGAGCCGGAAGGACGACTTCCGCCGGGAGATCATGAACTACATCGGCGCCCTCGCCGTCGAGGGGAAGAAGTTCCACTACAAGTCGAACGAGCGGCTCCAGAAGGCCCTCGAGCTGAAGCTCTTCGAGGACCAGAAGGACACGATCAAGCTCTCGAGCCTCGTCTCGGGCGTGGTGGACAAGGACACGCAGGAGAAGATCGACATCGTGAAGAGCCGGCTCATCAAGAGCTACGGCTACTGCCACACGTGCTCGGCGGACGTGCTGTCATTCGTGGCCTCGATTTTCGCGCGGGGTTCCTCGAAGGAGTAATTGACGTTCGCCGTTTGACGTTCGCCGTCACGTTCACCGTTCGCCGTTTGCCGTTCAGCGAAAGGGGTCGGACGGCAGACGGTAGACGGCAAACGTAACGGCAGACGGCCAACGGAGAACGTCGATCCTCAATTATGGTCAAGCGCATTGAGAAGGACTTCGCGCGCTTCCGGGAGATCATCAAGGGTCAGATTCGCAAGGACCTGAGGAAGTACATCACCCACGGAGAGATGATCGGGAAGCGCGGCAAGTACGCCGTCTCGATCCCCCTCCCGAGCCTGCGCATCCCGACGTTCCGGTTCGGAAGGAACGACAGGAGCGGGGTGGGCCAGGGCGAGGGGGAAGCGGGCACGCCCATCGCGGCGGGGGACAAGGAGCCCGGCGGCCACGGCGCGGGCGACACCCCCGGCGAACACCTGCTCGAGGTCGACGTCACGATCGAGGAGCTCGCCCAGATCCTCGGCGAGGAGCTGGAACTGCCCCGCATCAAGCCCCGGGGCAAGAGCACCCTGTGGGCGGATCGCGACCGCTACACCGGCATCGCCCGGGCGGGCCCCGAATCCCTCCGACATTTCAAGCGGACCTATCGCGAGGCCCTCAAGCGGTCGATGGCGATGGGCCTCTACGATCCGGCCGACCCGCTGATCGTGCCGATCCGTGAGGACCGCCGGTACCGGTCCCGCAAGCCCCGGCAGGTGCCCCAGAACAACGCGGTCGTGATCTACATGATGGACGTCTCCGGCTCGATGGGCGACGAGCAGAAGGAGATCGTCCGCACCGAGGCCTTCTGGATCGACACGTGGCTGCGGTCGCAGTACAAAAAAGTCGAGACGCGATACATCGTCCACGACGCCTCGGCCAAGGAGGTGGACCGCGACACCTTCTACTCGATCAAGGAATCGGGCGGGACGAAGATCAGCTCCGCCTACCTCGTCTGCGACGAGGTCATCAAGAAGAGCTTCAACCCCGCGGAATGGAACATCTACCCGTTCCACTTCTCCGACGGCGACAACTGGGGGAGCGAGGACACGAAAAAGTGCGTCGACCTCCTCCAGGAGGCGGTCCTGCCGCGCGTCAACGTCTTCTGCTACGGCCAGGTCAAGAGCGCCTACGGCAGCGGCCAGTTCAAGAAGGACCTCGACGGCGCGTTCCCCGATTCGCCCCAGGTCATCACGAGCGAGATCCGCGACAAATCCGGCATTTATGACAGCATCAAAGACTTTCTCGGTAAAGGTCG
>DATHFI010000472.1:0-5233 GCA_035490275.1 Planctomycetota bacterium | reverse complement strand
CTGCTCTGGAGCGCGGCCGCCGCCCAGGACGACGCGGCCATCCTCAAGGCCCTCGAGGAGCGGATCCGCGGCGCCGCCGACAAGGCCGCCGCGGTGACCGTTTCGATCAAGGTCGACCGGACCTCGGAAGCGGGAGCTGCTCCGTCCGCCCCCCGCCGGCCGCGCCCCCGGTTTCCGGGGTTCCCGACCGGCGGCGATCCCTTCGCCATCCGCCCCAAGGACCCGGTTTCGGGCATGATCCTCGAGGCCGACGGATGGATCGCGACCTCGTACTTCAACGTGAGCGGCGAGGTGAACGGCATCGAAGTGACGCTTCCCAGCGGCAAGGTCCGCAAGGCGGAGCTGGTGGGCTTCAACGCGCGCGCGGACATCGCCCTGCTGAAGATCGAGGCGGAGGGACTCCCGACGCTTCCCGCCGCCGATCCGGCCGTGTTGCGGACCGGCGAGGTGGTCATCGCCGTGGGCCGCGCCCCGGATGGTCACAGCCTGACGGTGAACCCGGGCATCATCAGCGCGCCCGGGCGCCACATGGGCATGACCGTCCAGATCGACTGCCGCCTCAACTACGGGAACGTGGGCGGACCGCTCGTCGACATCGAGGGACGCTGCGTCGGCATGACCTGCAAGATCTCGACGCGGACCGCCGACAATATCGGCCAGAATTCGGGCGTCAGCTTCGCCCTCCTGCGGTCCAAGATCGCCGAGATGGCGCCCGGGCTCAAGAAGGGCGAAAAGGCCGTCGCGACCGGCTCGGGCCACCCGTTCCTCGGCATCCGGGGCGATCCGGACGACGCGGACACGGATGGAGCCAAAATCGGCGGACTGGAGTCAGGCGCGTCCGCCGAGAAGGCCGGCGTCCACGTGGGCGACATCATCAAGGCCATCGACGGGATGCGCGTCCAGAACTTCACGGACCTCCGCACCGAAATCCTGAAGAAGAAGATCGGGGACACGGTCAAGCTCAAGGTCCTTCGCGACGGCGCCGAAGTCGAGATCCCGGTCGTCCTTGGAGAAAGACCCGGTGAGTAATCCGATGCGACGGGCGCTGGCGGCGCTGATCCTCCTGGGGGCGGCGGTCCGTCCCGCCGCGGCGCAGGACGATCCGGTCGTCGCCCTCGAGAAGCGGGTGCAGGAGACGGCCCGGAAGGCGAGCGCGGCTTTCGTCTTCCTCTCGGGCGGCTCGGGCGTCCTCATCAGCGACGACGGATGGTGCCTGACGAACCATCACGTGGTCGCGCCGCCCGTGCCCGTGGCGCCCGGGACGCCCGAGGCAAAACTCGCGAAACGCGTGCCGGTCAATCTCCAGGACGCGAAGGGCCGGTTCGCCCTGCTGGTCTGCACCGACCCCGTGGGGGACATCGCCCTCCTCAAGCTCGAGCCCGAGGCCGGGGAAAAGTTCCCGTTCCTCGAGTTCACCGACTCCGACAAGCTCGAGACGGGCCAGTACGTCCTCGCCATCGGCGCCCCTTTTGGCATCGGCGCCCAAGGCGATCCCGCCCCGGACCATCGTCACTACCCGTCGGTCTCCCTCGGGATCATCAGCGCGCTCCACCGCTACCAGGAACAATATGGCGACTGCATCCAGACGGATGCCGCGGTCAACCCGGGGAATTCCGGCGGGCCGCTCGTCGACCTCGACGGCCGGCTCGCGGGCATCAACGGCCGGATCCTCACCCGGTACGGCAACCGGGTGAACAGCGGCGTCGGCTTCGCCGTTCCGGCGAACCAGATCCGCAACTTCCTTCCCCGGATGAAGATCGGGGGGATCGACCGGAAGATCTACCACGGAGAAATCGGGGGGCTCCGGATCGGCAACAACGAGATCGAGCGCACGGGCGCCGTCGTCCGCACCGTGGACACCGGTTCCGCGGCGGACCGGGCGGGTCTCAAGGAAGACGACCTCATCGTCGCCGTGAACGGCCAGAAAGTCACCACGGCCCGCCGGTTTCTCGGGCTGATCAGCACCTGGCCCGCGGGGGCCGAGGTCACGGTGACGGTCCGACGCGGGGAGGAGTCGCTGGACCTCAAGGCCAAGCTTCGTCCCGCCAAGGCCCGCGATATCACCGGTCGCGAGCTCGATCCCCGTTCCGGCGGCGGAAGAACCGGCGCGACCTTCGAGAAAACCAAGGAGGGGATCGTGGTGACCTTCGTGACGCCCCTCTCCCCGGCGGACGACGCGGGCCTGGCCGAAGGCGACCTGGTGTTGAAGGTGGACGGGACGCCGGTTAAGGAGCTCGACGGGCTCCTGGAAGAGGTCCGCAACAAGAATCCCGGCGACAAGGTCGCGATCCTCGTCCGCCGCGATGGCAAGGAACGCGAGATCACCGTCACGCTCGGCCGCCCGAAGGAGTAACCCCGCGGTGCCTACCCACGACGACCAGGACGGGGCCGAACCCGCCGACGCCCTCGAGCTCGCCCGCCGGCACTACGAGCGGGGCCGGTACCGGGAGGCGATTCGCGAGCTGAAGGCGGCGATCGCGCGCGCGCCGTCGGACGAGCCGCCCGCCGCGGCCCACGCCGTCCTCGCCCTGTGCCTGCGGCGCCTCGGCGAAGGCCGGGAGGCGGGCCGCCAGCTGGTGCGCGCCCTCCACCTCGCGCCCCGCGACCCCCTCGTCAACTTCATCGCCGGCCACATCAGCCTGGAGTGCGACGACGCCGACCGGGCCGAGCAGCACTTCCTGACCGCCCTCGACGTCGCGCCCAAGGACGACGATTCGCTGCGGATGCTCGCGACGTGCCATTCCTTCCGCGGCCGGTTCGCGGAGGCGCTCGAGGTCGCCCGCCGGGGCATCGAGGTCAACCCGGCGAACGCCGGGCTATGGAAGGTCGCGGGGATCTGCGAGCACGGGCTCGGCCTGCGCGAAGAGTCGCGCAAGTCCCTGCTGACGGCGATCGGGCTCGACGAGTCCGAGGCCGAGGCCCATCACGCGCTGGGGTTGCAGAGCCTCGAGGCGGACCGTCTCGACGAGGCCGCCGATTGGTTCCGGCGCGCGCTCCGGGCGAATCCCGGCCTCGGCGCCTCGAAGCGGGGGCTCGTCTGGACGCTCTTCTCGCAGATCGTGCGGGAGGAGTCGGACCGGGCGGAGGGCGCGTGGCCCTCCATCCTGACGGCGGGGATCGTGGGCGTGGTCCTGGTCTTCGCCGTGCTCATCGCGGCGGAGGCACTCGCCGGGCGCTCGATCGCCGGCGGGCTGGTCGGGCTGGGCCTGATCGTGGCGGTCATCGCCTCGTACTACGGCAGCCGCTTCCTCATCGCGAAACGCCGGGCGAACCGGGAGATCCGGCATCAAGCATCAGGCACCCGGCACCAAGGTCCGATGGCCTGATTCCTAATTCTTGATTCCTGATTCTTGATTCCTTCTTCCCGGCTTCACACTTTCGAATCCACCACCAGGTCCTGGTAGACCTCGATCCGGCCCACGACCCGGTAGATCGCCTCGATGTCGTCGTGCGCCAGGAACTCGAGCGGGTACTCCTTGTTCAGGGGCTGCAGGATGATGTGGTCGTTTTGCTCCAGCATGACCTGCCGGACGAGGGCCGCCGGGCGGTCCTTCGACTTGAAGATGACGAAGACGACCGACCCGTGCTTCAGCTTGGACTCCGGCGCCAGGAGGATGAGGTCGCCCTTGGCGAGGCTGAACCCCTCGGGGGCCTCCATGGAGTTGTCGCAGACGGTGGCCGCGAACCGGGGGCGCACATCGAGGGAGGGGAGCGCGAGCGTGGCGTCGACGAGCGGCTTGGGCGCGCCCGAATCGTCGAGCTCCGTCGCGTAGCCCGTGGCCACGGTGTTCAGCAGGGGCACCGACGCGCCGCGTGAACCGTTCCCGCCGGGCGCGTCGTCGAGGAGCCGCCTCGCCTCGTCCTTGATCAACTTGGGCGCCTTGTCCACGTAGGCCATCCGGACCATCTGCTTCTCGTCATGCTGGAAGATCTTCGCGAACTTCCGGATGAATTTCACCGAGGGCGGATTGACCTTCCCGTTCTCGATCCCCGAGACGTACCCCTTGTGCGACCCGATCTTGCGGGCCACCTGCTCGAGGGTCATCGACCGCTCCTTCCGGAGCCGCTTTACCAAGTCACCGAAACCCGACATGACGTTGCTCCTCCGGGCCCGCGGGCCCAAAAAAAAGTTCGTGATCCCGCTATCCGACCATGGCGCGGATCCGCTTTCGCAGATCCGCCAGACGTACCGGTTTGGCCATGAAAGAGTCCGCCCCGCTCCGCCGGATCGCGGAGGGGCTGAGCTCGCGCCCGTAGGCGGACATGACGACGATCGCCGGGCGGCGGGACGAGCCCCGCCGGCCGCGGAAGTGGCGGCAGACCTCGAGCCCGCTGACGTCGGGAAGGCGCACGTCGAGCAGGACCAGGTCGGGCCGGAACTCGGGCAGGCGCGTGGCCGCCTCGAGCGCCGTCGCGGCGGTGGCGACGTCGTACCGGTCCTCGAGGGCGCGCTCGAGGAGCTCCGCGAAGTCCAGGTCGTCGTCGACGACGAGGATCCGGCGCCGCGGGAGGAAGCGCTCGAGGTCCGGGATCTTGTGGCGCTTCATGAAGGCGGCCAGGTCGGCCGCGGCGACGCGCCGGTGGGCGCCGCCCGGAAGGCGGAACCCCTTGAGGCGGCCGGAGTCGATCCAGGTGATGACGGTCCGCTTGGTCACCTGGCAGAGGCGCGCGATCTCGCCCGTGGTGTAGAGGGCGCGTTCGGACCTCATGGACATAGTGTAAAGAGTATATATAGTGTACCCGGGGTTCAAGGAATTGAGGATTGGAGATTAATCGGATGCGATCCGCTTCCCCTGAGATGCCTCCGACTTCCCCTCGGGCTCGAAGCTCGAAACTCGAAGCTTCTGAAGCGGGGGACGGGAAACGGGGGACGGGAAGCGGAGCCGCCTACCCCTTCGGCAGTTCGACGGTGAACGTGGTGCCGCGGCCGGGGCGGCTCGAGACGCGCAGGCGGCCGCCGTGGTTCTGGAGGATGCTCGCGCTGATCGAGAGGCCGAGGCCCATGCCCCGCCCACCCTCTTTCGTCGTGTAGAAGGGCTCGAAGATCTTTCCGAGTTCGCGCCGCGGAATCCCCCGCCCCGTGTCGGCGACGGTCACGAGGACTTTCCGGCCGCGCGCCGCCGTCGAGATCGTGAGCCGGCCTTTCCCGCCCATCGCCTCGATCGCGTTCTTCACCAGATTCAGGAGCACCTGGTTCATCTGGCCGTGGAAGCAACGGACGGGCGGGAGTTTC
>DATHFI010000471.1:0-5238 GCA_035490275.1 Planctomycetota bacterium | reverse complement strand
GGCGCCTCCGTCGTCGCGGGCTGCGTGGGGAGCTCCTTCGCTTTCTCGGCGGGCGCGAGCATCGCCGCGAGCACCTTGTCGCTCAGTCCGGCGGACTTCAGATCGACGAGGTCATCGCTCGAGAGCTTCACCGCGCCCCCGTTCGCCTTTAGGAAGGCGACGATCACGTCGTCGGAGAGTCCCGCTTTCGCGAGTTTCTTCAGATCTTCCTTGGACGCCTGGGCGGCGGCGAACGCCGGCGCCACGGCCAGCAGGACCAGGGTCAGAATGGCTCTCATAGGCACCTCCCTGCGGTTTACCACCGCGCTCCCGAGCCGCTCCACCGGGTGCGGAAGCCCCGATGGCAGCGGAAGAAAAAATTGTTGAAGGCGAAGCCCAGCGCGAAATAGGCCGGCGCGTAGGCCCCGCAATAGACGCATTGATCGTAAGAATACAGGTGGCGGTGGTAGAGGGGCTGCGCGTCCTCGGGTTCCAGCACGGGGGCCGAGGCGGCGGCCGCGAGCAGGCTGTCGCCGGCGCCGGCTTCCTTGAGGGCCACGAGGTCGTCGGCGGTGAGCTTGCGCTCGACGCCGTTCGCCTGGAGGTCCCTGCGGATGGTGTCGTCGGAGGTCCCGGCCCGCCGCATCGCGGCGATCTCGTCGACCGAGAGCGGCACGCGGGCGGGGGTCCACGCGACGGGCCCGCTCTGGACGACGCAGCCGGCCAGGAGGATCGGCGCCAGAAGTGTCAGCCGTTTCATCATCGCTATTCTACTAACGATTACGATGCCCCGTTGATTCCGGCGGGATCATATTTTCAGATCATTTCACAGGCTTGCCCACGCCGCCGATGAAATAGTGGACCTCATCGGAGTAACTCGCCGTGAAGTTCACTTCGGAGTTTCTCAGGTGCTCATTGAAGAAGGTCAGCTGATCATAAGTCAGAAGTTTGAGGTATTCGAAATTGTTCGTCTGGCGGACAATGCTCCGCTGGCGACGCCAGTCGTCGTAGAGCGCGTTCATGTTCGACGCGCGGTCCTCCAGCGACTTTTCGAATCCCACGGCTCCTCCAGCTGCATCGAATATCGCCTTTGTCGTAGCCGACTGCTCCACGCGTAGGAGCTCCTTCAGGGAGGCCGCGCTCTCGTCGTCGATACCAAGGTCCTTGACAACGCGACGGAACACCAGGGTCTCATACTCCTCGCCGCCCATTGCCTTTTGTTCCCCGCATTGCTTGTAAAAGTCGTCCCATGTCGCCGCCTTCAGGATTCCGTCGTACGCGGGCTTGGCGGGGCGGCCGAAATGAATGCGGGCCGGATCGGTGAGCCCCTGGCCCGCCAAGGTGGTCCCTTTTCTTTTGGCCTTGTCCAGGGAGGTCGGGGATTCCGGAGCCGTCGCGACCGGGGGGTTCGCGGGAGCAGGTTGGGGCAGGCTTTGGGTGGCAATGGGACGAGGCTGTTCCGTGGCCTCCGCGGACGGCTTCCGAGGCGCCGGCTCGCGCCGTAGAAGAATGGTCATCACGATGCCGGCCACGAAGCCGACGGTGACGAGGATGAAGCTGCGCACGAAGTGACTCATGGCGGGGCCTCCCCTGGTCATGCAAGTTCCGCGCCCATGATACTCCCGGGTTGGGGGCCGAGGGATGATGGACGGAAGCGGTGGGCTTGGTTCCGCTGATTCCGTGGTTCGAAAAAGCTCCGCAGCTCCAGAGCTTCAAGGCGGCAGGACCCCAACCCTGTATCACTGCAGCTCATTTCACGTTCTTGCCTACGCCTCCGACGAGGTGATAGTCGCCTTCGGTGGAGTAAGTGTTGGCGACCTCGATCTGGGTGTTCCTGAGGTGCTCATTGAAAACGTTGAGTTTGTCGTACGTGAGGATCTTCAAGTAGTCCGCGGTGTAAGAATCTCGGACGATGTTCCTCTGTCGCTTCCATTCCTCGTATCGGACGCCGGCGGCCGGTCCTTTGTCATTGTTCTGCCTCTCGAAGTTGGCCCACCCTCCGGCGTTGTCGACGATGGCCTTGGTGGCGGCCTGCTGCTCGGCTTGGAACAGTTTCTTGAGGGCGTCGGTCTTTTCGGCATCCAGGTCGAGTTCCTGAGCCACCCTTTGCAGGATGAGATTTTCGAGCAATTCACCCCGGATGCCCCGGTCGCCACACTTCCGATAGAAGTCATCCCACCCCGGCGCTTTTACGAGATCGTCAGTCTTGGGCTTCGGGGGGCGACCATAGTGGGTTTTTGCCATGTCCGGCACGACGACCCGCTCGGGTTGTGATGGCTCGGGGAGTTCAGCGGGCGGCGGCAGTGGAGCCGGGGGTGATGATTCTTCGCGTCGTGCCGGGGGCGGAGACTCCTCATGGGGCGCTTGGGGACGCGGTTTTTCCGTTCGCTCCACAGATGGTTTCGAAGAAGGCGGATCTCGTCGGAAGAGAAGCATCGCGATCACGCCGAGCGCGAACCCCACCGCGATCAGAAGGATGGATTTACTCGTATTCCCCATGGGTCACTCCCTCAGTTCATGAGGTTTGACGAGCAGTGATCCTCCCGGGTTCGAGCCGTTCGTGAATGATCTCAGCTTCTGTGATCCTTGAGAGCCGCCTTGAGCCGCTGCACCGCGCTGAAGATGCGCGATTTCACCGTGCCCACCGGGATGCCGAGCACCTCGGAGATCTCCGCGTACTTCAGGCCGTTGTACTCCGAGAGCACGATGCAGAGCCGCTCGCCCTCCGGCAGCGCCTCGACGGCCCGCTTCACGGCCTTCTGCACCTCGGAGCGTTCCAGGGGCTCCGCCGGCGAATCGCCCACCGGCCGGTCCGCGTCCCCGAGCGCCGACTCCCGCTTCTTCGCGGACTGGTTGATCCACAGGTTCGAGGCGATCCGGAACAGGTACGTCGTCACCTTGGCCGTCGGCTCGTACTGCTCCCGCGCCCGCCAGACCCGGAGAAAGACCTCCTGGACGAGGTCGTCCACGAGCGAGCGGTTCCAGCACATCCGGTAGAGGAAGTTCGCCAGGGGCTTCTGGTAGAGCTCGTACAGCTCCCGGAAAGCCTCGGCGGACCCGCCCCGGATGGCCAGCATCAATTCTGTTTCGCGGTCGGGCATTGAGTGGTCGCTCGTGGCAGTTTTCAGACTTCGGACATCAGACTTCAAGGGACACCGGAGGGTTGTACGGGCGGGCCCGCCGCCTTGACAATCGTTTTCCTTCCGTCCATCCTTCGGTCTCCCAGCGCGTTCAACAAAGGGGGCCAATGGGCGCGAAAGACCATGCGGACCGCGCGGAGAAGGAAATCACCTCCGCCCGGTGCGTCGTGCTCACGGTCAGCGACACGCGGAAGGCGGAGACCGACGAGTCGGGCCGCAAGGCCGCCGATATTCTCACCGCCGCGGGCCATGTCGTGGCGGATCGGCGCATCGTGCCCAACGACCGCGCGGCGATCGTCGACGCCGTCCGGGCGGCCCTCACCGCGGGCGTCGACCTGGTGGTCGCCATCGGCGGCACCGGCGTCTCCCGGCGCGACGTCACGGTCGAAGCGGTGCGGGGCTTGATGGAAAAGGAGCTTCCCGGATTCGGGGAAATGTTCCGGATGTTGACCGCGGAGGAAATCGGCACCGCGGCGATCATGACGCGCGCGACGCTCGGCGCGACGTCGGATGGCCGGCTCGTCGTCTCAACCCCGGGCTCGACCGCCGGAGTCCGGCTCGCCCTCGAGGACATCCTCGTGCCCCAGCTTAAGCACCTCCTCTGGGAACTCCGCAAGTAGCCACCATGGGCCGCTTAGTCGCCTGGTACCGCGCCCGGGGGTGGGGAACGAAGCTCCTCCTTGTGGGCGCGGCGGGCCTCCTCGGCCTCCTCGGCCTGTACGTCTCTGCGCGCGCCGTCCAGTACGCCGGCGCCTCCCGCACCCCGGCCGGACTCTTCGTCCCGGAGGACGCCGACATCGTCGTGCGGATCGCCGACGGGGCGGGTCGGTGGCGCGACCTCCAGAAGACCGAGCTCTGGCGGAACTTTACGCGCAAGATGCAGAAGGACGCCGGGGTCCGCACCACGCTCAACGAGGTTCTCGGGTCGTTCGGGGCGCCGACGCTCGACGATCTCGAGGACCACCGCTGGCTCGACCGCAATCCGCTCCTGCAGGAGGACTCGCTCATCCGCTTCGCGGGGCGGGACCTCGCGATCGCCGTGACTCGGGAGAAATTCTGTATTGCAACACGCATCGGGCCCTGGGATTTCCTCCTCCTTCCCGGCCTCCAGCTCTTCCCGGGCCTGGCCGGGGCGGAGCGCGCGGAGGCGGTGGGCGCGCCGATGCTCCGCCGGGGGAAGCTCTACTTTGCGATCCAGGGGGCGATCGTCGTGGTCTCGAATGACCCGGGGACGCTCTCCTCGGCGCTGAAGCGGCACGGGACGCCCGGGGTGCCCACGGGATTGCTGCGGGCCTCGCTGAAGGCCGAGCCCATCCGCGGGTTGCTGCGGGGATTTCCGGCGGGCGGCCTCCTGGCTTTCACGGACGTGGAAAAATGCGGGCGGATCGACATCGATGTCGAGGTCTCGGGCGCCGACCTCGTCGTGCGGGCGAGCGGTGAGGGGCTGGAGCCGATCCGTCCCGAGCCCGCGCCGGTCGACACGGTCCGCATGATTCCGTCGAACGGTCTCGGCGCCATCGTCACCAACGTCGACTCGCGTTCCTATTGGGACTGGCTTCGGCGGGTCACGGACCGGCGGACGCGCGGCGGGACCCCGGTCGAACAGTTCGCCCGGGACAATTTCGGAGAGCTCGTCGAGATTCTCGCCTCGAACCGTTTCGCCGAGGAAGTCCTTCCCAAGTTGGACGGACCCGTCTCGGTGCTCTTCGGCGCCAGCCAGGGCGAGAACGGCCGCACGTACGCCGCGGCGGCGCTTTACCTGCGCTCGTCGAGTCCCCGCGAGGCGGCGGATTCACTCCAGGGGATCATCGACAAGGCGGTGGATGTGAAGGACCGCGACAAGTTCCGGCCGGCCGACAGCGAGGTGGGGGGCGTCCGCGTCCGGAGCTACAGCTACCATCCCGACGTCTTCGGATGGAACAACTACCTGTGCGCCTGCTACGCGGTCACCGGCGACGCGCTCATCCTCGCGAACAACTTGGGATTCCTCACGGACGCGCTGAGGTGCCTGGCGAACCAGGACTCCTCGATGGCCGTCCAGCTCCCGTACGAGCAGGCCATGCGCCGGCTCCAGCAGCTCGGCCTGCGGCGGGTGATGGCGGCGGGGGCCGCGGAGAGC
>DATHFI010000470.1:0-2450 GCA_035490275.1 Planctomycetota bacterium | reverse complement strand
CCTTCTGGGGTTCAAATCGCTCCACCGAATAGGCGCCAAAGCCGAGCGGCTTGAGGGAATACGCGGTGCCGGCCCACTTGTGACCCTCCGGGTACTTGAACGAATTGAAGCCGGCCGGAGATACGTTCCCGAATACGTGCTTCGGAACGACGCTGTTCATGGTCAGCAGATTTCCATAGAAGGCGTACGGCTTTTTCATCCGGATTTCGAGCGTGAAGTCGTCGATGGCCTTGAAATACTCGACGTCGGCGTAGTAGCTCTTTTTCTGGGCGGAATCGACTTCCTTGTTCACGACCATCTCGTAGCCGTAAACCCAGTCGTGGGCCGTCACCGGATGGCCGTCCGTCCACCGGGCGTCCTTTCGAAGCGGAACGGTGAAGACCTTGCCGCCGTCCGTGATGGCGGGGAGGCTCAGGGCGAACGACGGCGCGAGGGCGAGGTTGTTGTTCACGTCGTACCGATAGAGAGGATCGAAGACGTACTCGAGAATGTACTGTGAATAAGTGTCCCGCTGGATGATCGGATTCAGGTTGTCCGGATTGGCGGGTATGTACCGGACATAGGTGTCCCGATCGCGGCCGAGCTTGTCGTAGACGACCTGGCTGTCGTCGGTTCCGCCCGCGGCGGCCGTCGGCGCGCCCTGCGAAGGTTCCTTCTTGCCGCATCCGAGGCCGAGCGCCAGGGCCGCGGCCAGGAGCGCGATCACGGATCGCGGGAGCGTCGCGGGGCGAATCATGGGACCTCCGGAAATGGGGAACCGGGGTTTTTATAGCGGCGCCCGGCGGTCAAGTCAAAGTGTTTCGCCACCGGAGGTTAGACGCGCGAAAAGGGCGTCGGGGGGTTCGCTTGACGCTCGCGAAGCGCGCCGGTTATCATCTTCGCGGCCTTATTTCCAGGACGTCCCTTGTCCAAGCTAATCGTCAAATCCGGCGGCGCCACGCGCGAAATCCAGCTCACCAAGGAGAATTTCTCCATCGGGCGCACCCCGGAGAACGACCTCGAGGTCAAGGACACGCTCATCTCCCGCAAGCACAGCTCCATCATGCGCAAGGGGGACCGTTTCGTCATCTACGACCTGGGCTCCTCCAACGGGACGTTCGTCAACCGGCAGAAGATCGAGATGAAGCTCCTCGACCCGGGGGACGTCATCCGGATCGGCGACACCGAAATCACCTACGCCGACGAGAAGCCGAAGGACCCCGGCCGCCCGGTGAAGCCCATCGCGCCCCCGGGCCCCACGGCCAAGCGCGAGGGCCCGGCCGTCCCGGGAGCCCCCCCCGGGAGCCGCTACATCGTCCAGCACGTGGACGACATCGCCGAAAGCTACTCGATCAACGTCGGCTCCAAGATCGGCGCCGGCCTCTCGCTGAAGGACGCGCGCAAGGAGCCCCAGGGCGAGCGCGCCGCCAAGGAGAGCAAGATGTTCTTCATCCTGTTCCAGGTCGGGCGCGAGCTCAGCTCCGCCGCCACCCTGGACAAGATGCTCCAGCGATCCATCCAGCTCATCTTCGAGATCATCAACGCCGACCGCGGGGTGATGGTCGTCTTTGACGAGCACAAGGCCCTGATCCCGCGCATCGCCTACCAGCGCCAGCGCGGGTTCGTCCCCGGCGAGGAGCTCCCCATCTCGAGCACGATCCTCGGCCAGGTGGTCTCCGAAAAGGTCTCCGTCATCACGCCGGACGCGATGCAGGACTCGCGGCTCATGGCGGGGCAGTCGATCGTCCAGTACAACATCCGCTCCGCCCTCTGCGTGCCCCTCTGGGAGGAGTCCAAGGTCTACGGCGCCATCTACCTCGACAACGTAGCCAAGAGCTACGCCTTCACGCGCGACGACCTCGACCTGCTCACGGCGATCGCGAACCTGATCGCGATCCGGATCAAGCAGGAGGACCTGCACGAGAAGCTCCGCAAGGAGGAGATGCTGCGGGCCAACCTTTCCAAGTACCACTCCGCCGACGTCGTCGAGATGCTCCTGACCCGCGGCGAGGACGTCGGCCTCGAGGTCCAGGAGCGCGAGGTGACCTCCCTTTTCATCGACGTCGTGGGCTCCACCAAGCTCGCGGAGGCGATCGGCCCGCAGGACACCGCCGCGCGCCTGAACGAATTCTTCGAGATGTCCACGAAGGCGATCTTCGACCACAAGGGAAGCGTGAACAAGTTCATCGGCGATGAGGTCATGGCGATCTACAACGCGCCCCTGCTTCAGCCCGACCACGCCCTCAATGCCGTCCGAACCGCCGTCAAGATGATCCAGGAAGTGGAGCGCCACAACCGGGAGCATCCCGAGCGTGCCTTCGACGTCCGCATCGGCATCAACACGGGTCCGGCCGTCGCGGGCAACGTGGGAACGCCGACGCGGATGGAATACACGGTCCTCGGCGACGCCGTGAACGTCGCGGCCCGCCTGACCAAGTACCGCCCGGAGCCGCACCGGATCTTCATCGGGG
>DATHFI010000469.1:0-6312 GCA_035490275.1 Planctomycetota bacterium | reverse complement strand
TCGTCCAGGACGAAATCACGCTGATGCCGGACCATCTGCGACTCACCATAGGCTCCAAGTTCGAGGACAATGACTACAGCGGATTCGAGGTCCAGCCCAGCGGCCGCCTCGCGTGGACGATCGACGACCGCCACATGGTCTGGGCGTCGGCCTCGCGCGCCGTGCGGACGCCCTCTATCATCGACGTCGCCCTGCGCGTCAACGCGTTCGTGATCCCGGGTCCGACGCCCGTCGTCTCGTCTTTCCTCGGGGACCGGGGCTTCCAATCGGAGGAGCTGATCGCCTTCGAAACCGGCTACCGCGTGCGGCCCGCCGATTTCCTCTCGGCCGACCTCGCGGTCTTCTACAACCGGTACGACAAGCTAAGATCGATCGAGGCCGGGGCCTCCTTCCTCGAACCGAACCCCCCGCCGCAGCACCTGGTCTTCCCCTTCACCCTGGCCAACGGCCTGGACGCGAAATCCTGGGGCGTCGAACTTTCCGCAAACGTGCAGGCCGCGCCCACGTGGCTCATCCAGGTCAGCTACTCCCACCTGCGGCTCAACACGAGCGACGATTCCGGGGAAGGGAGCGATCCGCGCGACTCGGTGTGGATCCGGTCCGCCGTCGATCTCAACGCGGACATGTCCCTGGACGTGGTCGGCCGGTACGTGAGCCGGCTCCCGGCCTTCGATCTCGATTCGTACATCGAGACCGACCTCCGCCTCGCGTGGCGCAATCCGGCGCGCACGCTCGAAGCGGCCGTCGTGGGCCAGAATCTGATCCACGAGTCCCACGCGGAGTTCCAGAGAGAGGCCGCGAGGAGCGAAATCCAGAGAGCCGTTTACCTGAGCCTGACGTGGAATTTCTAATGGCGCGTAAACCAGGATCGAGGATGCCTCGGGGGCTCGCGCCCGCGCTGGCCGCGATTTTCCTCGCGCTGATCGCCGCCGGATCCTCGGTGCGGACCTCCGCCCTCCAGGACCAGTCCAAGAAACTGCCCGAGTATGTCGTGAAGGCCGGCTTCCTCTACAACTTCGCCAAGTACGTCGAATGGCCCGTCGACGCCTTCGAGAAAGCCGAGACCCCGATCTCGATCGGAGTCGTGGGGGCCGATCCCTTCGGCCAGGAGCTGGACAAGACGCTGAAGGACAAGATCGCGCAGGACCGGACCTTCGTCATCCATCGCTTCCGCGACGTCGCCTCCCTCCAGCGCTGCCACATCCTCTTCATCCCCAGGACGGAGAAGGCCCGGGTGGCGGAGATCCTCAAGAAGCTCGAGGAATGGCCCACGCTCACGGTCGGCGAGGAGGAGGGATTCGCGAAGGCCGGAGGCGCCGTCAACATCCTGATCGACAAGGAGCGGCCGCGGCTCGAGGTGAACACCGACGCGGCGGAGAAAGCGAAGCTGACCATCAGCGCGAAGCTCTTGAAGCTGGCGACCATCGTCAAGCCGGAGAAGTAAAGGATGGAACGGCGGCGCTTCCTGCGGAACCTGCCGATCCGGGAGAAGCTCCGGGCGATCATCCTGTTCATCAGCGGGGTCTCGGTCGTCGGGGCGTGCGCCGTCTTCGTCACGTACCAGTGGTTCACCTCGCGAGCGGACCAGGCCCGCAGGCTGGACACCTTGGCGAATATCGTCGGCGACCAGAGCACCGCGGCCCTGGAATTCGAGCAGGAGCCGCAGGCGGTGACCATCCTGGCGTCGCTCAAGGCGGAGCGCCAGATTGTTGCGGCGGCCGTTTACGCGAAGGATGGCCGGATCTTCGCGAGGTTCGTGCGCGAGGGAGCCGAAAACGACAGGGTCGCCGCCAAACCCGGCCCGGACGGACAGACGTTCGACGCCGGCGACATTCTCACCTTCCGGCCGCTCTATTCCGGCAAGGAGCGGATCGGGACCATCTTCCTTCGCGCCGACAGGTCGGCCGCCTGGAATCGCCTGTGGGTCAACCTCGCGACGATGGGACTGGTGCTGCTCGGCGCCGGCGCGGCCATCCTCTTCCTCTCGGCGAGGCTGGGCCGGCTAATCTCGGAACCGATCGCGCGCCTGTCGGCAGTGGTGCAGTCGGTTTCGGCGAAGCGCGATTATTCCATCCGCGTCGAAGGAGGGGGCCGCGACGAGCTGGGCCGCCTCATCGACGGCTTCAACGACATGCTCCTGCAGGTCGAGCAGAGGAACTCGGCGCTCGCGAAGGCGCGCGACGAGCTGGAGCAGCGCGTGCTGGAGCGGACCCGCGAGCTGGAACAGGAGGTCGCCGAGCGCAAGGCGGCCGAGAAACAGCTCCAGGAAAAGGACCTCCGGCTCACCGAGGCGCACGAGATCTCCCAGCTGGGGAGTTGGGAATGGCATCCTGCGACGAACAAGTTGACGTGGTCGGACGAGGTCTACCGGATGACCGGCGTCCTGCCGACCCATTTCAAAAGCAACCTTCCCGAGACGGTGGCGATGGTGAATCACCCCGACGACCGCCAGGCGATCCAAGACGCCATGGAGACTTCGCGGGCCCGGCGGGAACCCTTCTCCACCGACACGCGCATCATCCGGCCCGACGGGTCGATCCGGCATCTGCACGTGCAGGGCAAGCCGGTGCTCGACGACGCGGGCCAGGTCGTTCGCCTCGTGGGGACCGTGCAGGACATCACGGAGCGGAAGCGGGCCGACCAGGCGATCCTGACCCTGAACGCCGAACTGCGCGCCCGCATGGACGAGCTCGCGATGGTGAACAAGGAGCTCGAGAGCTTTTCGTACTCGGTGTCGCACGACCTTCGGGCGCCGCTGCGCGCGATCGACGGCTTCTCCCGCATGCTCATCGAGGATTTCGCGGAGCGCGTCGACGGCGAGGGCCGACGCTACCTGGAGGTCATCATGGAAAACACGCGCAAGATGGGCCAGTTGATCGACGACCTCCTGGAATTCTCCAAGATGGGCCGCAAGGCGCTCCTGACGACGCCCCTGGACATGGAGGGCCTGGTGAACCAGGTCTGCACCGAGACGCGGACCGCCCATCCCGATCGGGCGCTCGAGATGAAGGTGGGTTCATTGCCGCCCTCGCAGGGCGATCCCGCGATGGTCAAGGTGGTCTTCGCGAACCTGGTCTCCAACGCGGTCAAGTACTCGCGCGGGCGGAATCCCGCGGTGATCGAGATCGGCGCGCGCGTCGACGCCCACGAGACGGTCTACTATGTGCGCGACAACGGGGTCGGATTCGAGATGCAGTACGCCCACAAGCTCTTCGGGGTCTTCCAGCGGCTCCACCCGTCGCACGAATTCGAGGGGACGGGCGTGGGGTTGGCGCTCGTCCAGCGGATCGTCCAGCGCCACGGCGGCCGCGCCTGGGCCGAGGGCCAGGTGGGCGTGGGCGCCACCATTTCATTCGCCCTTCCGCGACACTCCGCGGAGGGCGAAGTCCGGGAGAGCAAAGGTTCGGCGGCCGGGCCCTGATCGGGCACGGCCTCGCGGCGGGTATACTTCTAACGCGGATCGACGCTATGGAGAAACATTTGCGCATCCTGTTCGTGGAAGATTCGCCCGAGGACGCGGAGATCGAGGAGCGCGACCTGAGAAAGGGCGGCCTGGAGTTCACCTCCAAGCGCGTCCAGTCGCGCGAGGCGCTCCAGGCGGCGCTCCGGGAGTTCAAGCCGGACCTCGTGATCTCCGACTATTCCTTGCCCGGCCTCGACGGCATGGGCGTCCTCCAGATCGTGCGCGAGATCGACACGTTGGTGCCCTTCATCTTCGTCTCGGGCACGATCGGCGAGGAGCGGGCGATCGACAGCCTGAAGAGCGGCGCGACGGACTACGTGGTCAAGGATCGCCTCGCGGGGCTGGTCTCCAAGGTCCGTCGGGCGCTTCGCGAGGCCGACGACCGGCAGCGGCAGAAGCGGCTGGAGCAGGAGCTGCGCCAGGCGCAGAAGATGGAGGCGGTCGGGCGTCTCGCGGGGGGCGTCGCGCACGACTTCAACAACCTGCTGACGGTCATCTCGGGTTACACGGAGCTGGCGCTCGCGCGCACCGCCGCCAACGACCCGGGGCGGTCGGACCTGGAGCAGGTGCTGCGGGCGTCGGAGGGCGCGGCGGCGCTGACGCGCCAGCTGCTCGCCTTCAGCCGGCGGCAGGTGATGACTCCGATCATCCTGAATCTCAACCAGCGCGTGAACGAGATGGGGAAGATGCTGCGGCGGATCATCGGCGAGGACGTGGAGCTGGTGACGCGGCTCGACCCCGGGCTGGGGAACATCAAGGCCGACCCGAGCCAGATCGAGCAGGTCATCATGAATCTCGCGGTGAACGCGCGGGACGCGATGCCGGGCGGCGGGAAGGTCACGATCGAATCGGCGAACGTGATGCTGGACGAGGCGTACGTGGAGGAGCACCGGGACGCGGCGCCCGGGGCGCACGTCGCGCTCACGGTGACCGACACGGGCCAGGGGATGAGCGCCGAGACGCGGTCGCACTTGTTCGAGCCTTTTTTCACGACGAAGGAGCAGGGCAAGGGGACGGGGCTGGGGCTTTCCACGGTGTACGGGATCGTCCGCCAGTGCGGCGGGTCGATCGAGGTGCTCAGCGAGGCGGGCCAGGGCGCGATGTTCCGGATCTATTTCCCGCGGGTCGAGGGGCGGGTCGAGAGCCCGGGGGGAACCAAGATGATGTCGGCGCCGCCCAAGGGGTCGGAGACGATCCTGCTCGTGGAGGATTCGGAGGCGCTGCGCAATCTCGTGTACTCCCTGCTCAAGAAGCACGGCTACACGGTCCTGATCGCGCGGGACGGCGAGGAGGCGCTGAAGGTCAGCGAGGAACACACGGGGACGATCCACCTGGTGGTGACGGACGTGGTGATGCCGCGGATGGGCGGCACGGAGATGGCGCGCCAGCTGCTGCGGTCGCGTCCTGCGACGCGGGTGCTCTACACGTCGGGCTACATCGACAACGCGACGCTGGACCTGGAGGCGGAGATCCTGAAGGGGGCGTTCCTGCCCAAGCCCTTCACGCCGCAGGATCTGGCCCGGAAGGTGCGGGAAATTCTGGGGACGCCGGCTTGAGCAATCCTTTCCGTTCCGCGCGACCGAGTTCCGGCAGAAAATCCCCGGGTAGTTCCCGACCCCTACTTCTTGGCGAATGCGGCCTTCACTTCGGGTTTGGACAGGACCACCAGCGCCCAGATCCCGACGGGCAGTCCGACCACGCAGCACGGCGACAGGCAGGGAACCAGCGAGATGATCGAAGCCATCAAGGCCATGGTGTGATTCTGGAGATTTTTCATCTGCACGGCGCCGTAGACGATGAACCCCGCGAGCGCGAGGCCGACGAGGTTGATGACGATTCCGAGGCCGCCGGAGAGCATGTTGAGCACCTTCCCGTGGCCTTCATCCGCCATGGCGCTCAGGCCGGCGCCCAGGATATTCAGGAGGAGCATCAGGATGCACCACGCCGCGCCGATCCCGGCCGCGACCATCAGCATCATCGCGGGCAATTTGACCGCCTCGCGGGGATCCACGGGCGTCGGACTCGCGGGCGGCGGTACGGCAGGCGGCTGATCGGCCATGGGGTCTCCCCTCTAGATTGGTGTTCGGGGAGGCAGTATACCGGGTCCGCTCCGGTCGCGAAAAGAATTGCTCGCGGCTTCGGGCTCGGAACTCGCAGCTTCAGAAGCTGGGACCTGGGATCTGGAATCTGGAAACTAACTCACTCCTGCCAGCCGCCCCCGAGGGCTTTGTAGAGCGCGACCAGGTTGAGCGAGAGCTGGACGTCGCTCTGCGCGAGCTGCTGCTGCGTCCCGTACAGCGACCGCTCCGCCTCCAGCACGTCCAGGAACGCCGTCAGCCCCTTCGTGTACCGGTCGTTCACCAGGCGCACCGCGCGCTCGTTCGACGCCACCGCCTCGGCGCTCGACTTGCGCCGCTCCCATTCCTGGAGATACGCGACCAGCGCGTCCTCCACCTCGCCCAGCGCCGACAGGAACGCCCTCTCGAATCCGATCCGCGCCTGCTCCTGCCGGGCGCTCTGCACCTCGATGTTGGCGCGGATCTTCCCGCCCTCGAAGATCGGGAACGCGACCGAGGGCCCGAGCGACCACGTGCGGCTCGGCCACTTGACCAAGTCACCCGAGGTCACGCTCGCCAAACCGAGGAACGCCCCGATCGAGAACTTCGGATAGAGATCCGCCGTCGCGACACCGACCCTCGCCGTCGCGGCCGCGAGCTCACGCTCCGCGCGCCGCACGTCGGGTCGACGGCGCAGCAGGTCGGCGGGTATGCCGGCCGCGATCGACGTCGGGATCTTCGGCACGTGACCCGCCTCGCCGAGGAGGTCGGAGAGCTCGGTCGGCGGCTTAC
>DATHFI010000468.1:0-7387 GCA_035490275.1 Planctomycetota bacterium | reverse complement strand
GCGGAGCGGGCGCGGGATGTCCGGGATGTACTTGAAGCGCGCCTCAACGAAGCTCGAGGCCTTGAAGTAGCCCGGCGTGGCGGCCACCATGCCGCGCGCCACCTCCTGGTAGTCGATGTCGGTGACCGCGATGGCGGAGCTGTGCCCGGCCCGGATCTCCCCGACCTCCGCCTTGTACGCCTGGAGATTCCGGATGCGCCCCGATTTTCCGAGGGGCAGGACTTCGATCGCGTCGCCGATCTTCGCGCGGCCGCTCATCGGAACGCCCGTCACGACCGTGCCGAATCCCTTGGCGGAAAAAACGCGCTGGATGGGCATCCGGAAAACGCCGCCCGTCTCGTGCGGGGGCGCCTCCTGGACTTTCGCGTTGATGACTTCGATGAGCTTGTCCATCCCCGTTCCGGAGAGAGCGCTCACCTGGACGACCGGCGCGGTCTCGAGGAAAGTGCCGCGCACCAGGTCGCGGATGTCGTCCTGGACGAGCGCGACGAAATCCGGATCGGCCTTGTCGATCTTCGTGATCACGATGATGCCCCGCTTCAGTCCCAGCAGCTGCATGATCGTGACATGCTCGCGTGTCTGGAGGTTCGGCCCCTCGTCGCCCGCGACGATGAGGAGCACCACGTCGATCGAGGTCGCGCCCGCGACCATGTTCTTGACGAAGCGCTCGTGGCCGGGGACGTCGATGATGCCGACCTTGCGGCCGTCCTTCAGGCTGAAGGGCGCGAAGCCGAGGTCGATCGTCATCTCGCGCTCTTTCTCCTCCTTCAGCCGGTCGGGGTCGATGCCCGTGAGCGCCTTGACCAGCGTGCTCTTGCCGTGGTCGATGTGGCCCGCGGTGCCCAGGATGATGTTGTAGATGTCGGTCGACTTGAGCTGGGAGGTGGCCATGCGTCCCTCCGCCGGAGGGCTCCTGAATCGCGGAGAGTTTACCACGTCCTTATTGGTCCGCCTCCGAGTTTCTGGTTCGAGTTTCTGGCTCGGAACTCGAAGCTTCAGGGGCTGGGATCTGGGATCTGGTTACTGGAATCTATTCAATTACCCGGTCACCTTGACCGCCAGAGGGCGTGCCGGATATTGTGAATGAACTCCATGCGCCGCTTCGCTCTCCTAAGCCTCCTCGCCGCCGCTTCGTGCTCGGGCGACGCCGTCGATCCCGCCGTGGCGAAGGTCGACGTCGAGACGCTCGTGAAGGTCTACCACGAGGCCTACGACCGGGGGGACGACGACGCGGTCCTCGCGATGCTCGACCCCAGCGTCACGATCCCCAATCCGCCGGCGTCCTTCTTCCGCGGGAAGGAGAGCTGCGGCGCGGAACTGAAAAAGGGAATGGCCAGGATCCGCGAGCAGGGCAAGGTCGGAAAACGCGCGACGTATCTCGGCGACATCCGCGTCGTGATCGAGGGCCGGATCGGCGTGGCCACCTACCAGGCCCACGTCAGCGAAGAGGGCACGACGCCTTCGAGATCGATTTTCACGCGGGTTTTCCGCCACTCGGGCGGGAAGTGGCTCATCCTGGCGGAGCACTACACGTTCGCGCCCGAGAAGTAGGCGTCAGGGCCGATAGAGCAGGTGCATCTCCTGCCGGCGGGTTCCGCCGAAGCCGAGCACGCGCCCCTTCACGAACCTTCCCTCGAGCGCCTGCCCCCGGGAAATGATCAACTCGAACCCGGCGCCCTGGAAGTCGGCGCGAGTCAGATGGAACCAAGACGGTCCCGTTTCGTCGTCCCAGAAGACGAGCGTCCCCGAGGGAAGACCGGCGATGATCTCGAGGTTCTTCGCGCGATCTCCCCACGTGGGCGCGCTCCACGGATCGGCATCGAAAAGAATGGCCATGTACGCCTGGCTCCAGACCAGCCGTTTCACCGGTCGGGGGCTCTTCATGAAATCCGCGTGCGTCTCCGCGATCAAGCGGGCGTCCCGCGAGTAGATCCAGCCGTCGACGTACATCGCGGCGAAGACCGCGGATGCGGCGAGGACCGCACCGGCCGACGCGATCCGGACTCCGCGGGGCAGCCTCGCGCATCGGTCGGCGATCACGTTCCATCCGGTCAGGGCGATGAGCGCCATTGCGGGGGCGACCGTCACCATGTAGCGCGCGTATCCGGCGCTGCCGAGTCCGCCGAACGACCAGAGCGCCGAATGGATCATGAGGACCGCGAGGACCGGGGAGGTCAATGTGCCGCCGCGACGCCGCGCGAGCAGGACCGCGAGCCCGACGACCAGCGGGACCTGGAGCAGGCGGCCGGCGATCTCGGGCAGCCGCGCGGCGTACCCCCAGATCGGACCCGAGCCGTAGGGAGCACCCGTCGCCGTCCAGTCGGGCGGCCAGTGGTGCTTGATGTACAGGGGGTCGCCGCTGATGAGCCACGCCGCGAGCCACCAGGCCGCCGCGCCCGAGGCGAGGAGCAGGACCGAGGGGATCCGTCTCCACGCGGGCCGGGGGTCGCGCGGGACGAGCAGGATCCAGGCTCCCCAGACGACGCCGAGCACGAAGCCCTCGGGGCGCGCGAGGATCATCAGGGAAGCGACCAGCATTCCGGAGACGACCCGCCCGGCATGGTGGAGTCGCAGCGCCGTCACGAAGATGAGGGCGAACAGCGGCTCGGTCAGGGTGTCGGAACAGAGCAGCAGGAACGAGGGCTGGAGGACGAGCAGCGGCACGGCCAGCGCGGAACGCGCGAGCCCCAGGTGCTCCGCAAGGCGCCACGTCTGCCACGCGGTCACGGCGCAGAGGCCCACAGTGAAGAGCTTGGCCGCCGGATATCCGAATTGCGCGGGCAGCGAGTACAGCAGCGTGAACGCGGGACGGCTCCACACGCCGACCAGAAGTTCCGGATGAATCCAGGCCCACCGGGCGAAGAGGAAGTGGTTGCCGCCGTCCTGCTGGTACCCGTCGGGATAGAGAAAGACCAGAATGCCCGCCAAGCCGATGAAGGCCCCGAGCCATATTTCCGCGGCCCGGCGCGCGGGCGATTCCATGGCGTCGGAGTATGCCACATGGCCCCGCGGCGGGAGTGATATAACACTCGCATGATGATCCGGCGCGCCACCCCGGGCGACGTCCCCGCGATCGTCCGGCTCTGGCGCGAAATGTGGGACTACAACGCGGCGCTCGATCCCCGCATGGCCGCCACCCCGGTGGCGAATCCCGTCATGTCCGGCTGGATCGAGGACCATCTCGAGGGGGAACGCAGCCTGGTCCTCGTGGCCCAGGACGGGAAGGATCTCGTCGGCTACGGCCTTGCGACGATCCTCGAGAACCCGCCCGTGGTGCCCCACCAGTTCTACGGCTACGTTTCGGAACTCTCGGTCACGGCCTCCCACCGCCGGTCCGGCGTGGGGACGCTCCTGCTGGATGGCATCCAGGCCTGGTTCCACGCCAAGGGCCTGCCGTACGCCGAGGTCACCGCCTCCGTTCGCAACGAAGTCGCGCGGGGTTTCTGGCGCAAGCAAGGGTACGGGGATTTCGTGGAGAGGCTGCGCCGCGATTTTTGATCGGGGAGCATCATGGATTTCGCCATCCGCGACCGGGTCGCCGTCGTCCTCGCCGCTTCGAAGGGGATGGGCTTCGCCGTGGCGTCGGGTCTCGCGCGCGAAGGGTGCCGCGTGGCGATGTGCGCCCGGCGGAAGCCGGACCTCGAGCGCGCGGCCAGGGTGATCGAGGACGACACGGGCCGCCCCGTCTTCCGACGCGCCCTCGATGTCACGAAGCGGGCGTCGATCCGCCCCTTCCTCGCCGCGGTTGAGCGCGAAGCGGGGCCCCCGGACATCCTCATCGTGAACAGCGGCGGCCCTCCCCCCGGAACGGCGCTGGAAGTCCGCGACCGCGACGTCGATGGATCGGTGAGGTCCACGCTCCTCGTCGCGGTGGACTGGATGCGCGCCGTCGCGCCCGGCATGATCCGCCGGAAATGGGGGCGGATCGTGGCGATCGAATCGACCTCGATCAAGGCGCCGATCGACACGCTCGCGCTCTCGAACACGATGCGCGCGGGCGTCGCCGGGTTCGCGAAATCCCTGGCACGCGAGGTCGCGCCGCACGGCGTGACCGTGAACGTCCTCTGTCCCGGGATGATCCGCACGGACCGGCTCAAGGCGCTGGCGGAAGGCCGCGCGAAGAAGGCGCGGACGACGGTCGAGGAGATCTTCCGGCGGATGGCGGCCGAAATCCCGGTGGGGCGGATCGGAACCCCGGAGGAGTTCGCCGCGGCGGCCGTGTTTCTCGCCTCCGTGCCGGCGCGCTACATCACGGGCACGGTGATCCAGGTGGACGGCGGGGCGTATCGCGGATTGCTGTGATCGCGGGAATCAGCGCCGTTTCGCCTTGGCGGGCCGCGGCCGCTTCGCCGGCGCCTTCGCGGGTTCGGCGGGCCGGCCGTTGCGGGGGCTCTTCCCTTCCTTCTCGGGATCCTTGACGACGGGCTTCTGGAGCTCCTCCTGGACGCGCCACTCCAGCTCGTGGCGGAGGGCCCCGATGGGCAGCCCGCCCGCGCGGAGGACGCTGTTGTTGAAGAACGGCTCCGTGAACCGGCCCTTCATCTTGTCCCGCACCCATTTTCTCAGCTCGCGGATGCGGTCGCGGCCCCAGAGCGGGCACGAGGAGAGCGTCGGGTTCAGCGCCGTCCGCCGGACCTCGGCCTCGGCGACCACGCGATCGGTGCCGATGTGGTCGATGAGGAACTCGACGGCCTGGTTGAAGGTGAGACGGCCCGTGGCGAGTTTCACGTCGAGGATCATGCGCGCCCCGGCGTTCGTCGCGTTGAGAATCTGCACGAACCGCGACTGCGGGGTGTCGTCGAATCCCAGCTCCTTGACCCGCTCCTCGACGAAGAGCGCCCAGCCCTCGAGCGTCTCCGGGGAGGTCGCGAACGTCCGCAGGAGCGACGGATGGTGGAGTCCCCAGCCCGCCATCAGGTGCCGGCCGGGGTAGGAGAGGTGCGCCGTGAGGCTCGTGAGCGCCGAGAAATTGTGCTCCTTGAGCTTGTCGCTGTCGCAGTCCCCCGGCGTCACGCACACGTAGCCGTCCCGCTTCTGCTCGAAACGGGCCGGAGGCCAGTACATCCCGTGCGGGATGACGTGGCGCAGGAAGGAGGGCGTCTCGATCACGTACATCGAGTCGTGCTCCGGGATCTGGGCGAACTTCGACCGGTTCACGAACTGCTTGGCCTTCGCGACCGCCTCGCGCACGAAGCGCAGGACCCCGTCCATCGCGTCCGGATGCTGCGTCTTGACGAGGTCCCGCACGTCCTCGACCGCGACCTTGCGCTTGATCTGGCGGCCGATCTCCCGCAGCTTCTCGAGCCCGCGCGCCATCTCGGCCTCGCCGAGCGCGGCGAGCCCCGACGGCGAGAGGGTGATCCCCCGCTCGTTCAGCCATCCGCGGTAGAGGTCCTCGCCGATCGCCCAGTCCTCCCCGCACTCGGGCAGGATGTCCACGATGAGCCAGTCGGAGTATTTCTCGAGGGCGTTCTGGGCCGACTCGATGAGGCGGTGCATCTGGCGCTCCATCGCGGGGCCGAGGTGCTCGCGGCTGATGTCGCGCAGCGTGTTGAAGAAGCCCGGCAGGCGCGTCAGCGTCTCGAGCTCGTTCTCGATGAAGAACTTCACGGGGCGGCGGAGGCGGCTCTTGGACTGCTCGATGTACGTCGGGAGGACCTCGAGCCGCTTCATGAGGCTTTTCATCCGCTCCCGGAGCGGCGCGTAGTTGCGGAAGAGGACCTGGAAGAGGGCGTAGCCCACGACCTGCGGCGCCTCGGGCAGCCGCTCCCAGAGCCGGACCTTCTCCCGCTCGTACAGCCAGAGCCGGAGCGTCGAGAGGATCATCTCCCGGTCCACGGCCAGGTCCGGTCGGAGCTTCTTCGGGTCCTGCTTCTGGAACTCCGCGATCCACCGGGCGAAGAGGCGGTGGTCGTCGAGCTCGCGTTCGATCGAGCCGTCGGGCATCAGCTCGTCGTACTCGTCGTGGTACCCGAGGGACGAGCCGAGGATGGGGTTCCGCTTCACCCATTCCTGGAAGAAGCGGGCGCCCAGCTTTTCGAAATGGCGGTTCGCGTTCATGCTAGTGGTGCAGGACCTTTCGGAATTCCTCGGTGAGCGCGGGGACGACCTCGAAGGCGTCCCCGACGATCCCGTAGTTGGCCACCTTGAAGATGGGCGCGTCGGGATCCTTGTTGATCGCGACGATCACCTTGGAGGAGGACATCCCCGCCAGGTGCTGGATCGCGCCGGAGACCGCGATGGCGATGTAGAGGTTGGGCGAGACGGTTTTCCCCGTCTGGCCCACCTGCTCCGAGTGCGGACGCCATCCGTTGTCCACGACCGCGCGCGACGCGCCGACGGCCGCTCCCAGGACCGCCGCGAGTTCGTCCCGGAGCTTGAATGCCTCCGGACTGCCGAGGCCGCGACCCGCGGTGACGACGATCGAGGCCTCGGTCAGCTCGACCTTGCCCGCGGACGTCGCGGCCACTTCCTTCACCAAGGTGCGCAGGTCGCCCTCCCCGAGCGTGAGCTTCAGATCCTCCACGGCCGGCGAGGCGTTGCCGTCCCGCGCGAGCGGAAAAACATTCGGCCGGAGCGTGTAGATGGCCGGCGATTTCCGGAATCCGACCTGGACGTACATCTTGCCCGCGTACACCGGCCGGCGCGCGACGATCCGGCCGCCTTCGGAGGCGAGGCCGGTACAGTCGGTCGCGACGGCGCTGCCCGACATCGCGGCCACCGTGGGGGCGAGGTCCTTTCCCATCGCCGTCGCCGCGAGAAAGAGATTCGTCGCACCTGATTTTTGCAGGGCGAGCAGGATCGCCCGGGCATATCCCTCCGGCGCGTAGAGCTTGAAGCGCGGATCGTCGACGACGTAAACCTTCTTCGCCCCCGCGCGGCCCGCTTCGGCCGCCAGCGCGCCGACGCCCGATCCGACGAGCACGGCGAAGGCCTCGCCGAGGCGCGACGCCTCGCTCAGGGCCTCGAGGCCCGCCCGCTTGACCTTGCCCTCGCGCTGCTCGACGAAAACCAGGATGGAATGCGCCATCAGAGGACCTTGGCCTCGTCGCGAAGGAGGCGGACCAGCTCCGGCACCGCGTCCTTCCCCCGGCCCACGATCCGCCCCGGGGGTCGCGGCGGCGGCGGCTCCATTTTCAGGATCTCGATGCGGGGCTCCACGGCGGCCGCGCCTTTCGTTTCCACCGGCTTCTTCTTCGCGGCCATGATCCCCTTGAGCGACGGGTAGCGCGGCTCGTTCAAGCCCTTCTGCGCCGCGACGACGCACGGCATGGCCATCTCGACGATCTCCTCGCTCCCCTCGATCTGGCGGCGGCAGACGACCTTGTCCCCCTGGATCTCCAGCTTCGTCACGACGGTCGCCCGGGGAATCTTCAAGTGCTCGGCC
>DATHFI010000467.1:0-5750 GCA_035490275.1 Planctomycetota bacterium | reverse complement strand
ACGGCGAAGCGGCACCGACTTACCATGTTGAGGTTCGTCGGCACGCGATTAATTAAGGAGCCCAACAGAGACAACGCGCACGACCTCCTTTCGCTTGGCAAATACGAAAGGAGAGTCTATGTACATGCGCGCTCTGCTGGTGGGCGAACACACTCCCGTCCGCGCCGTCACCCCGGTCCACTGCTTCTGCTGCGGTGCCACCCAGTCCGTCCGGCCTCTCTACCGCTGCAATCAGCTGCTGCGGGCTGAGTGGGTGGCCTGTATCCCGTGCGGACGGTCCGGGGTGACTCCCGACCGTCTGGCGGACACGTGCAAGCATGTGGCGGACCCGATTCCCCGGTTTCGAAATCGGGAGGGCGGCTGGTCGTACTCATGGTGAACGACTCCGGTAGGGTAAGCCGGTCCGGGAGGTGCCTCTCTCGCGCTGTGCTTTGCCTGAAGAGCCGGGGAATCGGCCTTTGAATTTCCAATGATCGTGCTGACGGATGACCGCTGACTGATGACGGCTGACTTCTAAATCCAATTCTTGCGCCGCAAGAACCAGGCGAATCCGACGGTGACGGCGGCGAAAAGGCCGAGCACGCCCAGCTCCGGGTACCGCCAATCCAATCCCGCCAGGTTCCGGAAGTTCATTCCGTACCAGCCGGTGATCACCGTCATCGGTAGGATGATGCACGTGATGATCGTGAGGACCTTCATGATCTCGTTCGTGCGGTTCGCGACGAGGTTCAGGTGCGTCTCCACCGCCGAATGGGCGATGTCGCGCAGGAGGTCCGTCATTTCGGCCGCGCGGTAGAGATCGTCGTACACGTCGCGGAAGCTCATGAGGAGCTTTTTCGGGACGACGGCGAAATCGCCGCGGCCGATCCGGTGCACGACCTCGCGCTGGGCGCCCAGGATGAGGCGCAGGCGCGCCAGGTCGGCCTTGATCCGGAAGACGCGCCGGGCGGCGCCCCGCTCGCGCGGCCCGGTCTCCAGCAATTCCTCCTCGATGACCGCGAGATCTTTCCCGAGCCCCTCAACCTCCTCGACGTGGTGCGAGGCCTGGGTCGCGAGAATCGTCTGGAGCGTCTCGGCGGCCGATCCGCCCGGCAGGCTCTTCGATTTCAGCGCACGATCCCACGTCTCGCTGATGCTGCGCATCCCCGGCGCGCCTTGCGTGATGAGCCACCGGTTGAAGAGAACCACGTCGAGTTCGCAGGTCTGGATGTCGCCGCGCTCCGACCCCGGCCGGACGCCGTGGACCGACAGGTAGATGTAGTCGCCGTAGTCGTCGACCTTGGGATGATGGATCTCGTCCACGATGTCCTCGACCGCGAGCGGATCGAGCTTGAAAGTCGACGACAGGAGCTGGACTTCATCCGGAGTGGGATCGGTCATGTCGAGCCACAACGTGCCGTGAGCCGAGGAGACGGCCTGGACGATCTCCTCCTTCCGCTCGAGGACCCGCAGCGGCTTGCCGGGCTCCGAATACAGCGCGCGCCACATCTGGAGAGGTTATCGGCTTTGGGGAGGGTGATCCTCAAGCTCCCCGTTCCCCGTATCCCGTTTCCAGCCCACCTTCGAGCTTCAAGCCCCGAGCCAATCTCAGGCTTGCAACTCGAAGCTTCGGAGTCTGGGATCTGGGATCCGGAAACTGGAAACGGGCATCAATATCCCCCTTCATCCCTCCTTGCCCCAGCCTTAGGACGCGCTTAACACATCCGCGCCATACTTCGGGCGACACACAGGAGGTTGCATATGTTCGTCCGACGTTGGATGTCCTCTCCGGCCGTCGTGCTTCCCGCGGCCACGCCGGTCGTCGACGCGATCGAATTCATGGCGGTGAAGAAGATCCGGCGCATTCCCGTCATCCAGGACGGCGCGCTCGTGGGGATCGTGACCGGCACCGATCTCCAGGCCGTCGCGGCTCGCCACCCCGGCCTCGGGCGCAGCGAGCGGATTCTCCTCGGGTACGTCATGGCGAAGCCCGTCCTGACCGTCGCGCCAGACGACACGCTCGAACACGCCGCGAAAATCATGCTCGAGAACGAGGTGTCGGGCCTCCCCGTGCTGGACGGCGGGCGACTCCTCGGGATGATCACCGAGTCGGACGTCTTCGAGGCCTTCAACGAGATCATGGGGACCGAGGAAGCGGGGGCCCGCATCATGCTGACGGTGCCCGCGGACGATGACCTTCTCGACACTCTCCGGAAGCGCCTCAAGGGACTGGCGATCCGGAGCCTGGCGACTTATCGGTCCGAAGAGGGGCGCGACTGGGAGGTCGTGGTCCGAGTCTGCGGCCGCACCCCCGCCGAGATCCCCCAATTCTGAAGGAAACGCCGCTTCAGGAGAGTCCGATGCCTCCGGAAATCGCGCAGGAACAGGCGGTCGAGGACCGGAACCGGATGCTGGCCACCCTCATGGAGGAGTGGAGCCCGCTCCAGCGCGACCTCATGGCGTGGCTCCTCTTGTTGGAAGGGCAGACCTCAGACTTCAGACATCAGACTTCAGAAGTCATCATCCTGAAAACTTCTGATGTCTGAAGTCCGAAGTCTGAAGTCCGGCTTAGAAGTCTGGCTTTGAAGTCTGAAGTCTGAGGTCTGAAGTCTGGCCCATAACCATTCCTTAACCCTTGGCAAACGCAAGGTTCACACATCTCCGACAAAGTGCGCGCGACCGAAGGCGCTTGAAAGCGGCCCCCGTCGGGGCGGCGGCGCCGGGCGAAGGCGAACGATAGAGAGGACGCAACGATGCGGATTCCAGCGGCGGTGCTGGGGGTTCTCGCCGTGATGGGGTGGGCGAACAATTCGTGGGCGCAGGAGGACGAGAAGGCGAAGCGGATCAAGGAAGAGTCGATCGAGGAACGCCTCAAGGCGCTGGAGCAGAAGACGCAGAGCGTCCCGCTCGATTCGAAGGATCCGCTCGTCACCTGGACGGCCAACAACGGACTGAAGTTCAAGTCGGGCGACGGCAACTTCGAAGGCGCGATCGGCGGCCGGTTCTACTTCATCTTCCGGCACATCTTCGACCGGGTGGACGCCGGCGGCACGCTCCCCGACACCTTCGCGGTGGACACCGCCCGGATCCAGCTCGACGGCACGTTCTACAAGGACTTCTATTACCGCGTCGAGACGGAATTCGCGAAGACGGGCTCCTTCACCCTCAAGGACGGCTACATCGGCTGGAAGGGCCTCGAGGACGTCGCCATCCAGTTCGGCCAGATGAAGGAACCCTTCAGCCAGGAGGAGACCTGCTCCAGCCGATTCATCGATTTCTCGGAGCGGTCGATCTTGAACCGCCTGGTCCCCGACCATGACATCGGCATCATGGGCAAGGGCACGCTCGCGGAGAAGATCGTCGAGTGGGAGCTGGGCCTCTTCAACGGCGCGAGCCGGAACGGCGCCGCCCGCAACGCCAACGACGTGAACGACGAGAAGGACATCGTCCTGCGCGTGCGTGCCAACCCCTTCCGGACCTCGACCAACGACTGGATCAAGGGCATGAGGGTCGGGCTCGCCTACGGCGTCGGCGACGTGGACACGACCGCGATCGGTGACATCACCACCGCCGACTTCGGCGGACTCACGGTCTTCGATTTCACCGGCAATGAAGACGGCCTCCGCAAGCGCATGGGCGTGGAGTTCTCCTGGATCATGGGTCCCTGGAGCGTGCGCGCGGAATACATGTCCCAGAACCAGGAAGTCCTCACCGCGACGGGCCACGACGACTTCGACATCAACGGTTACTACGTCCAGGCGACGTACCTGCTGACGGGCGAGGACAAGCCGCTCGAGAACCGCATCAAGCCCAAGAAGAACTTCAGCATCAAGGACGGCGGCTGGGGCGCGTGGGAACTCGCGTTGCGGTTCGCCTCCCTTGACGCCTCCGACGGCGAACAGGCCGGGGTGATCGCCGCCGGAAGCAACCAGAAGGTGAACGAAATCACCTTCGGGGTGAACTGGTGGATGACCCCGAACGTCCGCTTGGTGCTCAATTTCGAGCGTTTCCAGTTCGACAAGGACATTCCGCAGGCGGGCGCAAGCGCGATCAGCGACCAGAACATCTTCTACACGAGGCTCCAGATCGACTTCTAAGGATCGGTTAACCCTGAACGCGTTCTTAACGGAACCCTAGCGGAAGGCTGACATCCGTGGATTACAAGTCGAGTGAATCGAGAGGAGGCAACGCATGCTGAAAACGATCCTGGGGCTCCTGGTCCTGGCGGCGCCTTTCGCGCCCCGGCAGGAGTCGATCATCGCCGAACTGAAGCCCTACCAGAAAGTGGATGGGGTTTCGGGGAACCTGTCGAGCGTCGGGTCCGACACCATGGTCAACATGATGACGCTCTGGGCCGAGGGGTTCCGCAAGATGTATCCCAACGTCAACATCCAGGTCGAGGGGAAGGGCTCGTCGACCGCCTTCCCGGCCCTCATCGAGGGAACGGCGCAGCTGGGCCCGATGTCCCGGGAGGCCAAACCCACCGAGCAGGACAAGTTCTCCAGCCACTACAACTACAAGGCGACGCAGCTCCGGACCTCCCTGGACGCCCTGGCGGTGTACGTCAACAAGGACAATCCGCTGGAAGAGATCACGCTGGAGCAGATCGACGCGATTTTTTCCAAGGGCCGCAAGCTCCGGTACAAGGAGGACATCAAGACGTGGGGCCAGCTCGGTCTCAAGGGGGACTGGGCCAACCGGCCGATCAGCGCGTACGGCCGCAATTCCGCTTCGGGCACCTATGGATTCTTCAAGGAGAAGGCCCTGGGCGGCGGCGATTACAAGGACACCGTGAAGGAAATGCCCGGCTCGGCGACGGTGGTCCAGTCCGTGACGACGGACCGGTACGGGATCGGATACAGCGGCATCGGCTATGCGACGACGGGCGTGAAGAAGCTGAAGCTCGCCGAGAAGGCGGGCTCGCCCTTCATCGCCGCGGACGCGGAGGACGTCTACAACGACACCTATCCGCTCCGCCGGTTCCTCTTCGTGTACATCAACAAAGCCCCCGGCCAGCCCTTGTCGCCCCTCCTCCGCGAGTTCTGCGCCTACATCTTCTCCAAGGAAGGCCAGCAGTGCGTGGATAAGGACGGCTACTTCCCGGTGCCGACGGCCGTGATCGAGCAGGAGCTCGTGAAGTTCAGATAAGCGCTCAGCATTCAGCTTTCAGCTGTCGGCCGGAAACGGCCTGATTGCTGACTGCTGACGGCTGACGGCAAAAAAATGGAGACCGGGCAGGTTCAGGCTCCCGAAGCTCCCAACCCCGCACCGAGTTGGGCGGTGGCCGGCGTTCCAACGGGGTCGTTACGCCGACGGAACCTGGCCGACCGCCTCGCCCGGTGGGTGGTGAGCGCGGGAGGCATCGCGATCATCGCGAGCGTGCTCGGGATCTTCGTCTTCATCGTTTTCGAAGTGCTTCCGCTCCTCGGCGGAGCGGACGCCGAGCCCCGCCCGTCCATCGCCCTCGGGTCCGGAGCGCGCGCCGTCGGCGCGGGCGTGGACGAATATGAGACCGTGGGTTTCGTCGTCAGCTCCGCCGGTCGTCTGGAGTATTTCGCGCTGGAAAAGGACGCCGTCCCCGTCGCCGTGCCGCTCGCAGGCGCCGCCGGGCGGGAAATCCGCAGCGCCTTCTTCCCCCTGGGCCGCACCGAAATGGCCCTCGGCACCTCGGATGGATTCGTCCTTCCCCTGACACTTGGATTCGAAATCTCCTTCGACAAGGGCTCCTCGGGGGCGAAGCGAAGGGTCACCCCCCGGCTCACAGAGGAGGC
>DATHFI010000466.1:0-2116 GCA_035490275.1 Planctomycetota bacterium | reverse complement strand
GGCCCGATCCGTCAGCGGACGGAAAAACTCGAGGTCCTTCATGTCCGGACACGCCATGCCGCCCCGTTCGGCCGCGACGAACTTCGCCGCGGCGACATCGAGGACGGCGAGCACTTCATACGGGCTCTGAAATCCGGTCCCCAGCCCCGCCAGCGGGGTCCCGGTCGCATCCTGCCAGCCCTCCCTGTAGACCCACGCCCGATCGCCGACCCGCAGGACGCGCAGCTCCGGGCCGGACTCCGAAAGCTCCTCAATCAATACGACACCGCTCCGGAAGGCGCGGGCGATTCCGCGGCAGCTCGTACGCACCTGGTTGCCGACCTTGTATTCGGCGTAGAACCGGCCCACCACGTGGGGGGCCGAGAGCGCGGTGCGCAGCCGTTCCTGGAGCGGCGCGCGGTCTTCGGGCGTGATGACGGGAAGGTCGGACGGCGGCGACCCGCACCCGGCCAGGAGCGCGAAAACCGCCCAGGAATGTCGCATCGGCATGACACTGTAGCGGATCAGGGGTCCTGCCGGATCAATTTCTCGAGCGCTTCCTTCAGGTTTTCGCGGGCGCGAAAGAGAAGCGATTTCACCGCCTCGAGCGTGACTTCCATAGTCTCCGCGATCTCCTCGTACGGCAATTCGTGGAACCGCGAGAGGATCACCGCCATCCGCTGGTTCGGGGGAAGCGCGTCCACCGCCCGCCGCACCGCGTCGCGCAACTCCGCGCGCCGCAGGTCATCGTCGGGCCGGACCGCCGTGCGCTCCTCGACCCCGTCCCCGATCGGCATCGGCGCCGTTTTCGGCCGGGAGCGCAGCTCGTTCAGGCACCGGTTCACCGCGACCCGGTAGAGCCACGTCGAAAACCGCGCGGCGGGCTTGTACGAACGGCGCGCGCGATGGACCTTGATGAAGATCTCCTGGGCGAGATCCTCCGCCAGAGCGCGGTCGCCGACGTACCGCCACGCGATGTTGAGCACGGTCTTCTGGTGCTTGAGGACGAGCTCGTCGAACGCCTTCTCGTCGCCCTCCTGGAAGCGGAGCATCAAGGCGACGTCCGGGTCGCCGAACGGGGCTGGGCGGTCCACCTACTTGGCCTTGAGGATCCGGCGGTTCTCGACGCGCTGGGTGAACCCGACGTCGTCCAGGTGCTCGAGGAGCGGGATCACGAACTTCCGCGACGTGCCCGTAAGGTCGCGCACGGTCGCCGCCTCGATGGCGCCGCGCGCGCGGATGGCCTCCGCGATGAGCTTCTTCGCCTCCTCGACGGTGTCCCGGTGGAAAAGGACGTCGTCCTTGAGGCGCACGACCATGCCCTGGTCGACGAGCATGCCGAGAACCCGGTCGATCCGCTCCCGGTTGTACTTTTTGAACAGGCCGTACAGCTCGTCGATGCGCGGGGTCGCGAATTTTCCGGCCTTCAGGACGCGCTCCACCTCGGCGGCCGCCTCGCCGTCTTCGCGCGAGAGTTTCATCGAGAATCCGGCGAGCCGCGCCTTGGCGTTCTCGACGGCGAAGACACCGCGCCGGACCAGCTCGTCCAGCGATCGCCGGAAGAGCGCCTCCTCGATCTTCGAGTCCGTCCGCAGGACGAGCAGGTCGATCCCCGCCCGCAGCGGGTTCCGCTGGTGGAAGGTCTCCACGTGGGCCTTGAGGAACTGCATCGTCGCCTCGACCGCGTCGGCGTGCATGAACCGCCCCGCGTCGAAGCGGACGATTTTCCCGGCGGCCTCGAACTGCTTCACGGCCGCCTCGACCTGGTCCGCGGGCGCCTTGGCCGCGACGGAAAACTCCTTGAGATCGACCGGTCGTCGGCCCATCTCCTTCAGCGCGAACTCGAGGGCCGAGAAGCGGTTCGAGATCGACGCCTCCTTCTCGACGAGGCGCATGAGGTTCTCATCCTTGAAGGGGCGCAGCTTCTGGTCGGAGGCGTCCAGGATGCGGCCGCCGCCGATCGTGTAGGTCGGCGTCTGGAGCCGGACGATGTAGGGGTCGCCCGCGGCCACCACCACGGGCTCGTCGAGCCGGAACTGGACGTAGCACTCGTCGCCGGGCTCGAGGATCTTCTTGTCGAGGAGAACGATCCGGCCATCCGCCTCCTTGGTGCCGACGTGGAGCTTGACCGGCGAGA
>DATHFI010000465.1:0-2615 GCA_035490275.1 Planctomycetota bacterium | reverse complement strand
GACGTTGCGGAATTCGATCACGGCTGGATCCGTAGTAGCTCTCGCCGGTGACGCGCGCAAGACGTTGGGCGCCGGGAGCGGGATGCGGGAAGCCGGTAACTACCTGTCTTTTCCCGCGTTAATGTATTCGGGACCGTATGGAGCGACGGTCCGCTTCTCGAGGTCGAACTGATTGCATTCGATGATGTCGCGGCCGTAGACGTGCAGCGAATGGGTGGGCTGGTCGCCGAGGTTCTCGACCTTGTGGATCTCCTCGTGGGGCGGAAGGACGTAGGAGACGCTGCCGGGTCCCGACCAGAATCCGTTGGCTTCGCGCAGCTCGGCGAACCCGGGCTTCTTCCGGTCGTCGAGCCGGACGTAATTGGTCACCTTGAGTTCGCCGTCCATGATCCCCATGAGGCCCCAGGTCCCGTGGTCGTGGACGGGCGTCCCCTGGGTCGGGAGCCAGACGCCGCTCATGATGACGAAGCGGCGCTTCCGGTCGATGTAGACGAGGTGGCGGGCGTAGTGGGAGGCGTCGGACTCGCGCTCCTCGGGGGTGAGGAAGGTTTCGCCGGCGCCGAGGAGGAGCTTCATCTTGCGGGAGATCTTGCGGATCATCTCGGCCTGGTCCCGCTCCAGGGAGGTGATCATCTCCATGTCGGTGATGAAGTCCTGGAAACAGTAGGCGGCGGTCTCCGGCATGCCGATTTCCCTCGCAGGCGGCCTTCCGTCGATATAACCCCGGCGTCGCGGGGAGTCAACCAAAACGGTCCGGGATCCACTTTCCCCTTGACCGGGAGGCCCGAGACCATTAAAAATGAATGGTCAGAACCCGAGGATGGACCGGAATGATCACTCAGGGCGAAATCGCGCGCCGCCTGGGCCTCGACGTCTCCTCTGTTAATAAAATATTGAACAAACGGGCCGGGCCCGTCTTCCGGAAGGAGACCATCCGGAAGGTGTTCAAGGTCGCCCGGGAGCTCGGCTACGATTTCGGCCGCCTCAAGTACACCCACCGGCGGAAATTCGAGCGCCACGAGGTCGCCGTCGGCGCCGAGATCGTCATCCTCACCAAGGACGGCGCCGTCTACGACCAGGGCGTCGCCACCATCCGCGACATCAGCCAGGGCGGCGCCCGCGTCACCGACCTGGCCACCCCCCTCGGCTCCCTCCCCATCGAGCCCTTCACCGTCCAGCTCCGGCCCATGCAGAAGCCGCTCGACGACGTCGAGCTCAGCGGCCACATCGTCCGCCTCAACACGAACGGCGCCGTGACCTTCGGCGTCGAGTTCTCGCGCCTCGAGCCCTCCGCGACCCGAAAACTGAAACGCGTGGCCGCCCCGTAGGGTCTAATGTCGGGATGACCGCCCTCTCACGGCGCGCCGCGTTTCTCGCGCTCGGCGTCATCTTTGCGGCCAACTTCCTCAGCTACCTCGACCGCACCCTCGTCAGCGCGCTCGAGGAGCCCCTCAAGGGCGCCTTCGGACTCGACTCCGCCAACTTCGGGCTCCTCTGGACGCTCTTCACCATCGGCTACATGGTGTGCGCCATCCCGATCGGCTACCTCGCCGACCGGTTCCACCGCCCGCGCATCCTGGCCCTCTGCATCGTGGTCTGGAGCGTGGCCACGATCGGCTCCGGATGGGCGATCTCCCGCGAGACGCTGTTCGCCTGCCGCCTCCTCATCGGCGTCGGCGAGGCGGGATGCCTCATCATCGGGCAGGCCCTCATCGCCGACTACTTCGCGCGCGAATCGCGCGGCCGCGCCCTTTCGGTCTTTCACTTCGCGGTGCCGCTCGGCGGCACGGGCGCCTTCATCATGGCGGGGGCCCTCGGCAAGGTCCTCGACTGGCGGGAGCTCTTTTACATCGCGGGCGCACCGGGGTTCCTCGTCGCCGCCCTCATCCTCCTCCTCATCGATCCTCCCCGGGGCGGCGAGGGCGAGCCCGCCGCCCCCCGGACCAACCTGGGGGGCTACTTCCAGCTCTTCCGGATCCGTTCGCTGATGTTCGTCATCTTCGGCCAGGCTTTCGCCGTCATCCTGCTCGTCTGCTGGATCCATTTTGGCGTCGAGTTCTTCACCGAGGTGCGCGGGATGAACCGCGAGAGCGCGCGCATCACGCTGGGGATCCTGGCCCTCATCTCCGGCGCCCTCGGAAACACCGTCGGAGGAATCCTCGGCGACCGCCTCGCGCGGAAGTATCGCGGGGCGTACGCCTTCCTCGCGGGCACCGCCTACCTGGTCGCGGTGCCCTTCCTCCTGGTCGGATTCCTCTCCGCGGACCGCTGGGTCTTCCTGCCGACGCTGACCATCGGGAGTTTCTGCCTCTTCCTCTGCATGCCCGCGGTGAACGCGCAGATCGCGGCGGTCACCCCGGCCCACCAGCGCGCGATGGCGTGGTCGATGGCCGTCTTCATCCTCCACCTGCTCGGCGACACCGCGGCGCCGTGGGTTTTCGGGAAGGTGGACCTCCGCTTCGGACGCACCCACGCGTTCACGGGATTCACCTTCTTCCTCGTCCTCGCCGGTATCTGCTGCTTCCTCGCGGCGCGGTCGGCCCGGGGCGACCTCGAGCGCCTCGAGGCCGCGAAGGGCGAATCCCCTCCCGCCCATCCCGTATAATCGCCGGCGG
>DATHFI010000464.1:0-7807 GCA_035490275.1 Planctomycetota bacterium | reverse complement strand
CGAGAACTTCGAGGCGTGGGTGGAGTTGGTGATGAAGTACACGCCGGAAAAGGTCGAGGAAATCTCGGGCGTGCCCGCTCACCTGCTCCGGAGGGCGGCGCGACTCTACGCGACGAGCGGCGCCTCGATGTGCTGCCACGGCCTGGGCGTCAGCGAGCACCGCTGGGGCTCGTACGGCATCATGACGATGTGCAACCTGGCCGCGCTCACGGGCAACATAGGGCGGCCGGGAACGGGCATCAACCCCCTGCGCGGCCAGAACAATGTCCAGGGCTCCTGCGACGTGGGCTCGGTGCCGGTCAATTACACGAGCTACCAGAAGCTCGACGATCCGAAAGTGCGCGCGCTCTTCCAGGAGATCACGGGACACCCGCTGCCCCAGCGGAAGGGATGGAAGCTTCCCGAGATGTGGGATGCCGCCCTCGACGGCCGGCTCAAGGGCGCGTGGATCATCGGCTACGACGTGGCCCAGACCGATCCGAACCTGAACAAGGTCCGCGCCGCCCTCTCGAAGCTCGACTTCCTCGTGGTGCACGACCTCTTCTTCAACGAGACCGCGAAGTATGCGCACCTGGTTCTTCCGGGGGCGAGCTTCGTCGAGAAGGACGGGACCTTCACGAACGGCGAGCGGCGCATCCAGAGGGTCCGCAAGATCGTCGACCCGCCGCCGGGGATCAAATCGGACTGGGAGGCGATCTGCGAGGTCGCCACCGCGATGGGCACGCCGATGTCGTACGAGCACCCGTCGCAGATCATGGACGAGATCGCGCTCCAGACGCCGGCCATGAAGGGGGTCGGCTACGAGAAGCTCGATGAGGGCTTCGGCCTGCAGTGGCCCGTGCCCGAGAAGGGGCATCCCGGCACGGTCGTCATGCACACCGAGACATTCCCGCGCGGCAGGGCGAAATTTGTCCCGGTGGAATACATGCCCCCGAGCGAAGAGCCGACCGAGGATTATCCCTTCACCCTCGTGACCGGCCGCGTCCTGCATCACTACAACTGCGGCGCCCAGACGCGCCACTCGCGCCTCATGGATTTCGTCGACACCGACGTGCTGGAGATCCACGCCGATGACGCGACGGAGCTGGGTTTGAAGACCGGCGACAACGCGCTCCTGAAAAGCGCGCGCGCCCAAGTGACCTTGCCGGTGATGATCAGCGACCGCGTTCCCCCCGGGACGGTTTTCACCACGTTCCATTTCCCCGAGCTGAACCTGAACACGCTGTTGTCGAGCTCCGCGGACGATCTCTCAAAGTGTCCCGAGTACAAGGTATCCACCGTGGCCCTCTCCCTTGCGCCGGCCGGCAAGGGGAACGGCCGGGGCAATGGACACGGCAAGGCGCGCAGCGTCCGGCGGGGAACGCCGAAAGTCCGGATCATCGAATAGGAGCCGCCATGGCCTCGCCCCGGATCGCCAAGCACGACACGAAGAAGATCGTGCGCGGCGTCCTGCACCGGGAGGCGCCGGACGAGCTGGCGGTCGAGGAGCCCCTCGAGATCCGGATCAGCGGCGAGCCGATCGCGGTCACGATGCGGACCCCCGGGGACGACTTCGACCTTGCCGCGGGCTTCCTCCGCACCGAAGGGATCCTGAAGTCGCCCGAGGAGATCGGCGCCATCCGCTACTGCGGCGAAGAGAAGCATCCGGACCTGCGCAACGTGATCGAGGTGACGCCCGCGACCGGCGTGAAGGTGGACCTCGAGCGGCTGAAGCGCAACTTCTACGCGACGAGCTCCTGCGGCATCTGCGGCAAGGCGGCCATCGAGAACATCCGGACCGACGCGAAGCCGCTGAACGGAAAGTTCCGGGTCAAGCTCGACATCTTCTACAAGCTCGGCACCTCGATGCGGAGCGCCCAGACCGTCTTCGACAGGACCGGCGGACTCCACGCCGCGGGCCTCTTCGACCTCCACGGATCGCTCCTCGTGCTGCGGGAGGACATCGGGCGCCACAACGCGACGGACAAGGTGATCGGCCGCATGTTCCTTGATCGGAAGTTGCCGCTCGACCGCCACATCCTCCTGGTCAGCGGCCGCGCCAGCTTCGAGATCATGCAGAAGGCCCTGATGGCCGGCATCCCCATCGTCTGCGCCGTCTCGGCCCCCTCGAGCCTGGCCGTCGAATTCGCGGCGGAGACGGGCATGACGCTGATCGGATTCCTCCACTCCGACCAGTTCAACATCTACAGCGGCGCCGAGCGAATCGAAGTCTGACCTTCCGGTTCCCGGATTCCGTCGTAAGGGATCGCAGCGGGGTGACTCCATGTCCTGTTTCCGGGCCTCCGTCGCGGGGATTCTGCTGCTCGGCGTTTCCTGCGCGGGAGCCGGGACGCCGGCGCCGCTCCCGTCGGAGGAGAGCGGCCTCGTCCGAATTCCCCTCGTCCTCGATCGGGGAATGGCGTGGATCGACGTCATCATCGCGGGGCGCGCCTTCCGGCTGCTCCTGGATCTCGGGGGATTCGACACGGTGGCGCTGACTCCGGAGTCGCTCCAGGGGATGGCCGTGACGTGGACAGGCCGGACGCGGACCACGCTTTCCGCGATGGGGGACGTCGCCAAGGCCCGGGAGTACGTCCTGCCGGCGATGGAGCTGGGCGGAGTCGTCTTTCGCGAGCTCAGGGGAACCGAGGACCTGCTGAAGGGCGAGAAGCGCGTGGTGCAGCGGACGGGTTACCTCGGGCTGGGTCTGCTCCAGCGGTTCAACCTGATCATCGATTATCCGGCGCGCGAGCTCGTTCTCCTCTGGCCCAACGTGGCCCCGCCGGCGGCGTACGCCGTCGAGGAATGGCCGTCGACCGAGTTCGCCTCAGGCGTGAACGGCGTCGTCGCGACTGTGGAGATCGATGGATCGAAGCGGCGCCTCGTGTGGGACACGGGCGCCTCCCACTGCGTCCTGAAGACGGGACTGCAGGGATCGGCCCCGGTCCGTAAAGAAGGCGATTACTCGGTATGCACGCTCAAGGCCTTCGACGTGGGCGGGCATGATTTCGGGCCGGTCGATTTCGTCCTCCTCGACTTCAAGCAGCCGCCCGCCGACGGCTTCATCGGCTATCCGTTCTTCGGCAAGCACGCCGTCTTCGTCGATTTCCGGAACCACCGACTCGCCGTCCGGCCGTAATGGCCGATTCTGGATTCTCGATTCTGGATTCTGGGGATGGCGGGGGCGCTAGTCGCGCTTCACGGGCGTGACGTCCACGGTGAAATCGATGGGAATCTCGATGGGCTTCCAAATGGTGCACGTGATGCGGGCGACATCCTCAAGGGGCACATCTCCGGTCTGGGTTTCAGCTTGATAGCCAAACACGCGAGAGAGGCGACGGCCAAGCGCGGGCTCATCCGAGCCCGATGTGCATTCACACCAACCCGACCTGGGTTTTGATTCTCTCACACCTCAACCGAAGCCAATTCCGCCGATACTCTGCATGGGCATGCGCCTTTGCGCGCCCGGCTTCATATCGAATTCGAAGCGGTGCTGAGGCGGCCGGTACGAATCTTCCGGAAATCCCCCCATCGAGGTTACCTTGATTCGGGGCCAAGCGACCTCAATGGGCATGTCGCCCACGAGCTGAGATTGCCCCATCTTGGGTTCCGAGAACTCGACCTCATAGCGGCTGAACCATGTCTGGACACCGCGGACTCGGATTCGCATCGGTCCGTCGTGGTCTTTCGCCAAGACCATTCTCGGGCTGCGCCGGGCGCATCGAACGAGGGGGATTTCCCTCCCCTCCAGGGTGCACGCTTTCTCGATGTCGAATCGGACATCACCCTTCCTCTGGCAAAGGCGGTCGTATCGGTAGAGGAAGGGCTCGAATTCCGTGTAGATCACCAATCCGCCGTCGCGCGGGACGGCACCCAGGGCAAACCTCGCGCCTTCGGTCAGCGCGGACCATCGGCGCCCGCCGGGCTTCTCCAGATCGGGGGGTCGATTTTCTTCAAGCAAGGCCGCCAGTTCCTTCGCGTCGTGCTCTCTCTGCCGTTCCCCGCGGTCGAAACGGAGCCAAACCGCGCGGGCCCGCAGCGCCCTCTCCGGATCATCCGAGGCGACAGCCTTCCTCAACGCTGGAATCGCAGAAGCCCCAATTTGTGTCAACGCCCGCTGCGCCTTTTCGCGCACCTCGATCAGGTCGTCGCCCAGGTCGCGAATCAGGTCGTCGATCTGACGGGGTTCACTTTGGACGAGCAGGGCAAGGGACAGAAGGGCGGTCATACGTTTATCCGACGCCTCTAATGGGATGAACGTAGACCGGCGTGGGGCGGTTCGGCGAAGTCGCTGCGGCGGGCAGGCCTAGGTCGTCGGCCGCTTCTCGTGCCAGGGCAGGGAAGCGACCTTCCCTGTGTACTTGATCTCCCCGGCGTCCAGCGTGACCTTCGTTCCCGCCGCCTTGTGGTCCTTCTTGACCATGGCCAGCGCGAGCAGGCCCTGCATCTTGCGCGACCAGGCCAGGCTCGTCACGCGCCCTATGGTTTGGCTGTCGACTAGTACCGCCGTTCCAGGATTTGGAGCGGGAACCTGGCCGCCATCCTTGGTGGGGGGGCGGGGATCCATCAAGATCTGCACGAGCGCCCGCGGCGCTTCCGAGTATGTCTTCACCCGCTGGATGACCTCCTGGCCGAGGTAGCACCCCTTCGAGTAGCTGATCGCGATGGGATCGAGCCCCGCCTCCATCGGCAGCACGGTGCCATCCATGTCGGCGATCCATCGCGGAAACCCGTTCTCGACGCGCATCGTCTCGAGCGCGAAGAAACCCGCCGGCCTGGCGCCTGCGGCGATCAGCTTGGCCCACACCGCGGCCGATTCGGTCGCCGGCAGCAGGAGGTCGTAGCCCGGAACCGCGAACAGGTTGAAGGGAGAAACGACGACTTCGCCCGCTTTCGCGAAATGATGGTCGGGAATCTCCGGCAGGGCGCCGAGCGCCTGCGAAACCACCTCGCGCGCCTTCGGGCCGTCCACCCGGAGGACGTCGATCTCCTTCGAGCGGTCCTTGATCTGCACGTCCTCGCTGACGACCATCCCGCCGAGCGTCGTCGTGGTCATCGTGAGGGCGCCGCGATCGATCTCCAGCCACGCGCGGTCCTCGAAGAGACGAACCTTGCCGTCGGCGACCATCTTGCCCTGCCGGCTGGGCACCACGGTGAACTGGCCCCGGCCTGAGGGCGTGGTGGCGAGGTCCACTTTTTCATCCCGCCCGAACGAACCTCCCTCCCGACCCGTGGCCAGCCTCAGTACGTCGTTCGTCGTCACGTTGTGGAGGAACCGCACGCGATCCCGGCCGGTGATTTCGAGAAGGCCGCGCCAGGAATTGGGGCTCAGGCCGGCCCCTTCCCGCAGGGCCGATTCCTCGGCGTCGGAATCGCCGAAGTGGAGGGGGAGCCCCCCGCGGTTCACGGTGCCGCCCGAGGCCTTGATCGCTTCGAGGAGCGTCGCCATGGGCGGAATTCTAAGACTTGAAGAGGCCAAGCCGCTCTGATATCTTAAATAGGACCATAAAGGTCCGATATTCGAGGACGCACGATGATCCGGCTGACGCGGCTGACCGACTACGGCATCATGCTCCTGACCATCATCGCCCGGGAGCGGAACGGGGCGACCCGGAGCGCCCGGGAGCTGGCGGCGCGGTCGCGCCTCCCCCAGCCCACGGTCAGCAAGCTCCTGAAGGCGCTCGCCCACGGGGGCCTGCTTGAGACCCGGCGCGGTGTCCGGGGGGGCTTCACCCTGGCGAAGCCTGCGGAGCAGGTGACGGTCGCGGATATCATCGCCGCGCTCGAGGGGCCCATCGGCATCACGGAGTGCACGGCCCACCCGGGCCAGTGCGGCGTCGAACCCATGTGCCCCGTGCGGACGAACTGGCGGAAGATCAACCGGGCCGTCCTCGAGGCGCTCCGGGGGATCTCGCTCGCCGAAATGGCCCGCCCGATTTCGTTCGACGCGAAACCTGTCGAGCTGCGGCGCTCGGCCGGCAACGGAGGATAGCATCATGGCCGACACCGGGAACAAGGCGATCGAGCAATTCACCCGGAGCGACTACCCCTACGGATTCGTCACGGACGTGGAGTCCGACACCGTCCCCAAGGGCCTCAACGAGGACGTGATCCGGGTCATCTCGACGAAGAAAGGCGAGCCCGACTGGCTCCTCCAGTGGCGCCTGCGGGCCTACCGCCACTGGCTCACCATGAAAGAGCCCCGGTGGGCCAACCTCCGGTATCCGGAGATCGACTACCAGGCGATCCGCTACTACTCCGCCCCTAAAAAGAAAGAAGGGCCGAAGAGCCTGGACGAAATCGATCCCGAGATCCGCCGCACCTACGAGAAGCTGGGCATTCCGCTCGCCGAGCAGGGCCGCCTCTCGGGAGTCGCGGTCGACGCGGTCTTCGACAGCGTCTCCGTCGCGACGACCTTCAAGGAGAAGCTGGCCGAGGCGGGCGTCATCTTCTGCTCCTTCTCCGAGGCGGTGAAAAGCCATCCGGACCTCGTCAAGAAGTGGCTAGGCAGCGTCGTCCCCTACACCGACAACTTCTACGCGACGCTGAACAGCGCCGTCTTCACCGACGGCTCGTTCTGCTACGTCCCCAAGGGCGTCCGTTGCCCCATGGAGCTCTCCACGTACTTCCGGATCAACGCGATGGACACCGGGCAGTTCGAGCGCACCCTCATCGTGGCCGAGGAGGGAAGCACCGTCAGCTACCTCGAGGGATGCTCGGCGCCGATGCGCGACACCAACCAGCTCCACGCGGCGGTCGTCGAGCTCGTCGCCCTCGACAACGCGACGATCAAGTACTCGACCGTGCAGAACTGGTACCCGGGCGACAAGGACGGCAAGGGCGGCATCTTCAACTTCGTCACCAAGCGCGGCCGGTGCAAGGGGATCAATTCCCGGATCACCTGGACGCAGGTCGAGACGGGCTCGGCGATCACGTGGAAGTACCCGAGCTGCATCCTGCAGGGCGACAACTCGATCGGCGAGTTCTACTCGGTCGCCGTCGCCAACCACTGGCAGCAGGCGGATACGGGGACGAAGATGATCCACATCGGGCGGAACACCCGCAGCACGATCATCTCGAAGGGCATCAGCGCGGGCCACGGGCAGAACACGTACCGCGGCGGCGTGACGATGACGAAGTCCGCCCACAACGCGCGGAATTACTCGCAGTGCGACTCGCTGCTCCTGGGCGACCAGTGCGGCGCGCACACGTTCCCGTACCTCGACGTCCAGAATCCCACGGCCCAGATCGAGCACGAGGCCTCGACCTCGAAGATCGGGGAGGACCAGCTCTTTTACTGCCGCCAGCGCGGCCTCTCGACGGAGGACGCGGTCAACATGATCGTCAACGGGTTCTGCAAGCGGGTCTTCAAGGAGCTGCCCATGGAGTTCGCCGTGGAATCGCAGAAACTGCTGGGCGTCAGCCTCGAAGGGAGTGTCGGCTAATGTCCGCGACCCATGATCTGCTCGAAATCCGGGACCTGCACGCGACCGCCGGCGGCAAGCCGGTGCTGCGGGGCATCCACCTGACCGTCAAGGCGGGCGAGGTTCACGCCATCATGGGACCGAACGCCTCGGGCAAGAGCACGCTGGCGCACGTCCTCGCCGGCCGCGACGGCTTCGTCGTGACGAAGGGCGAGATCCTGTACAAGGGCCGCGACCTCCTCGCGATGTCGCCCGAGGAGCGCGCCCGGGAAGGACTCTTCCTCGCCTTCCAATATCCCGTCGAAATCCCGGGCGTGGGGAACACCTACTTCCTCAAGAACGCCCTGAACGCGATCCGGAAACACCGGGGCCTTCCCGAGCTGGACGCGGTCGAGTTCCTGGCT
>DATHFI010000463.1:0-10171 GCA_035490275.1 Planctomycetota bacterium | reverse complement strand
GTGCGGTTCTTGGCCACGACAACCTCGCACGTGTTCTTGTGCTCGGTCTCGGGATTGTAGTAGTCCTCGCGGTAAAGAAGCATGACGACGTCGGCGTCCTGCTCGATGGCGCCCGACTCGCGCAGGTCCGAGAGCTGCGGCCGGTTCCCCTCGCGCCCCTCCGGGCGGCGGTTGAGCTGGGCGAGGCAGACGACGGGGACCTCGAGCTCCTTCGCGAGCGACTTCAGCTGGCTGGAGATCATCGCGATCTCGCGCTCCCGGCTCTCCGCCTTCGCATGCACCTTCTGCAGGTAGTCGACGACGATCAGGCCGAGCTCCGGATGCTCCGCTTTCTGCCGCCGCGAGCGCGCCCTCAGCTCCAGGATCGAGAGCTCCGCGCTGTCGTCGATGAGGATCTGCGCCTCGCTGAGCGCGCCCGACCCGAGGACGAGTTTCTGGTACTCCGACTCCGAGAGCATGCCGCTCCGGAGCCGGTGGGAGTCCACCCGGCAGTGGGAGCAAAGCATCTGCTGGGCGATCTGTGACGCGGCCATTTCGAGGCTGAAGAAGAGGGCGGGTTTCTTGAGTTCGACCGCGACGTTCTCCGCGATCTTCATCGCGAGGCTTGTCTTTCCCATCGAGGGCCGCCCCGCGACGATGTACAGGTGCGAGCCCTGCAGGCCGGAGAGGAGGTCGTCGAGCTCGTAGAACCCGGTCGCCAGCCCCAGCAGGCGCGCCTTCCGGTCGTGGATGTCGGCGATCTGCTGGAAGGTCCGCTTCAGGATCTCGGACAGGCTCTCGACCGGCTGGGCGCCCCGCTTGGCGGCGACGTCGAAAATCAGCGCCTGCGCCTTGTCGAGGAGCTTGTCCGGATCCTCGCCGCTTTCGCCCGCCTCGCGGACGATCGCGGTGCAGGTCCCGATGAGCTGGCGGAGGATCGCCTTCTCGCGGACGATGCGCGCGTACTCCGCGGCGTGCGCCGCGGTGGGGACCTGGACGACGAGAGATTCGCAGTACTCGATGCCTCCGACGTCGTCGACCGTGCCCCGCCGCTCCAGCTCCGCCTTGAGCGTCACGAGGTCGAGCTTGCGCCGCGTCAGGAAGAGATCGATGAGGGCCTCGAAGATGAGGCGGTGCGGGGGCCGGTAGAAGGCCTCCGCGTCGATGAGCTCGATGACTTCGCCGGCGGCGTCGGCGTCGAGCATCATCGAGCCGAGGACGGCCATCTCGGCCTCGAGGCTGTGCGGGGGCATCCGGCCCAGGAGGACGTCGGCGGGGGACACCGGGGCGTTCGAGGTCATCGTCCACCTCTCTCGCACGAACCTATCCGTTGACAGTCGATTGTCAACCGTCAACGTCTTCAGGCCTTGGGCGGCTCCGCCTTCGCGGCGGCGGCGGGCGGCTTCGACGAGAGCACCCAGACCTTCACCTTGGGCTTCACCTCGCGGTGCAGATGGATCGTCACCTCGAAGGTGCCGACCTGCTTGATCGGTTCCGCGACCTCGATCGTCTTGGGCTCCACCTTCAGCTGGTGGTCCTTGAGCGCCTCGGCGATCATCGTCGGGGTGACCGAGCCGTAGAGGTGGCCTTCCTCGTTCGTGTTCACCTCGATGGAGACGCTCGGGATCTGCGCCAGGCGCTCGGCGATCTGGGTGGCGCCGGCGATGAGCTTCGCCTCGAGCTTGTTCTGGCGGCGCTTCTCGAGCTCGAACTCCTTGTACATGGGCTTCGTCGGCTTCGAGGCGAGGCGGCGCGGGAAGAGGTAGTTGCGGGCGTACCCGTCCTTGACCTCGACGATCTCGCCGCGGCGGCCGAGCTTCTCGACGTCGTTCCAGAGGAGGATCTTCATGTTTGCCTTTCTCTCTGAGTATATCCCAAGCCTTCCGCTCTCCGCCGTCCGTCATCCGCGCGGCCAGCGGAAAGCGAATGGCGGAAAGCGGCCGCCGACCTAGAGAGCCCCGGTACCGACGTACGGCACGAGTGCCAGGAAACGCGCGCGCTTGATGGCGCACGTCGCCGACCGCTGGTGGTAGGCGCAGTTCCCCGAGCGCTTGCGCGAGTAGAGCTTGCCCTGTCCCGTGCAGAGCTTGAAGAGCACCTGCAGTTCCTTGTAGTCCACGACCTTGGTCTTGTCGCGGCAGAAGCGGCACCGGTTGTCCTTGCGGAACTTGGTGTACTTCTTCTTGCGATCATCCGGCTCGCGTCGGTCCCGATCTCGATCAGATTTCATTCCTCAACCCTCATGGACTTCAGACCTCGGACATCAGACTTCAGTAGCTGTCGGCTCGCAGTCATCAGTCAACAGTCAGCCGTCATCGGCCTTCAAAACGGGACCTGGTCCTCGCCGGGCGGAAGATCGCCGGCCGCCTCGGACGGCGCCTCGGCCGCCTCGGGAGCGGGGCCGCCCGGCCCGCCGCCTCCCGGCGGGCCTCCCAGGAACTGCACGCGCATCGCGGTCACGCGGATCTTGCTTCTCTTCTGCCCGTCGGGCTGCTCCCACCGGTCCTGCTGGAGGCGCCCCTCGACGAAGACCGGGCGGCCCTTCTTCAGGTACTCGGCGCAGGTCTCGGCCTGCCGCGCCCACACGACGATGTCGATGAAGTGGACCTTATCCTGCCAGTTTCCGTCCTTGCCTTTGAACTTCTCGTTCACGGCGATCGCGAACTCGCATACCGCCATCCCCTGCGGCGTGTACTTCAGCTCGGGATCGCGGGTCAGGTTCCCCATCAGGAACACCTTGTTCAGGCTCAGGCTGGACATGCACGCACCTCTTCAGTTTCCGCGATCACCGCCGGGGGGGAGGGCCGCCCATGAGGGACGCCTCGCGCGGCGGCGCGAAACCGCCGCCCAGCTCGCGCTTCGGCGGGATGGGGCCGGCGATCTCGAAGTCCCTCGAGGGCTCCTTGCGCATCTCGCCCTCGTGGTGGAGGACCAGGCTGCGCAGGATCACCTCCGACAGCGCGATGTCCGCGCGGAGCTTCGTCACGGCCTTCTCCGGCGCCCCGAAGTAGGCGAGCACGTAGGTCCCGCGGGCGCACTTGCGCACCGGGAACGCCAGCTTCCGCTCGCCCCACTTCGCGATCTGGAGGACCGTCGCGCCGTTCTTCTTCGCGAGGCGGTCGACCTCCTCGAGGACCCGCGGCCATTCGCGCGCCGCGATCGTCGGTTCCACGAGCAGCATGGCTTCGTACGTCTGCACTCATTCCTCCCTGGGATCGACCCGGTTGAACCGGGTCATGGCCTTCTCGACGCCGTCGGCGGCCCAGCATTTCAGGGCCTCCACGGCCTTCGTCACCGTCTCGTCGACAACTTTCATGTCCTGCGTCCCGAACTTCCCGAGCACGTAATCCGGATTCGCCGCGGCGCCCGGGCCGCCGACGCCCAGCCGCATCCGCGCGTAATCCGCGCTTCCCAGCGCCGCCTCGACCGACTTCAGCCCGTTGTGGCCGCCGCTCGACCCCTTCGCCCGGATCCGGATCGCGCCGAGCGGCAGCGCGATGTCGTCGCACACCACGATGAAATCGTCCGGCCCGAATTCCGCGCCGCGCGACTTCAGCTGCGGCACCACCCGTCCCGTTTCGTTCACGTACGTCCAGGTCTTCACGGCGACCACGGTCGCCCGGCCGAGCCGCCCCTTCGCCGACCAGTATTCGAAGCCGTCCCGCTTGAACTTCTCCCCCCAACCGGCCGCCAGGGCGTCCGCCACCATCCACCCGATGTTGTGGCGCGTGCGGGCGTACTTCTCCTCCGGGTTTCCGATCGCCAGGACGGTCTTCATTCAGGCCGCTATTTCTTGTCCTTCTCTTCCTTTTCTTTCTTGGGGGCGGGCTCCTTCTTCTCGCCCTTTTCGCCCTTCTCGCCCTCGGCGGCCGCGTCCTCGGCCTTCTCCTTCTTGATGACCTCGGGCTCCGCGGGGCCCGGCGTCGCCGCGACGGCCGGCGCGATCTCCTCGATCTTGTGCTCCGTCACGGCCGCGACCACGACCTCGAGCTCGTTCAGGATCTTCACCCCCGGCGGCGGATGGATGTCCTTCACCGCGAGGTGCTCGTCCTTCTTCAGCTTGGCGACGTCGAGCTCGATCTTCTCCGGGATCGCCGTCGGCAGGCACGAGATCCGGAGCACCTTGACGTACTGGTCGAGGACGCCGCCCTCGTCCGTGACGCCGACGGGCTTGCCCTTGAGCTCCAGCGGGACCTCGAGCGTGATCAGCTCGTCCATCGCGACCTTGGCGAAGTCGACGTGGTAGATCTTGTCCCCGAAATGGTCGTACTGGACTTCCTTGATGAAGACCCGGTCCTGGCCCGAGGGGTGCGCCAGGTCGACGATGCGGGCCCCTTTCTTGAGGATCAGCTCGAGCTCGCGCATGGGCACGAGCAGGTGGAGGGGCGCCTCCTTCTTCCGGAGCATGACGACGGGCACCAGCCCGCGGCTGCGGAGTCGACGCGCCTGTCGCGTCCCCAGATCGGAGCGGCTTTCGGCCTTCAAGGTCACCGTCTCGGCCATGGGAGTCTCCCTGTCATTCGAAGAGCGAACTCACGGATTCGGCCCGGTGGATCCTCTGGATCGCCTCGCCCAGGAGGTCCGCGATCGAGAGGATCTTCAAGTTGCCCGGGTCCTTGCCGTCGAGTGGAATCGTGTCGGTGACGACCGTCTCGCGGACCTGCGCCTTCTTGACCTTCTCAGCGGCGCTGGCCGAGAAGACCGGATGGGTGGCGCACAGGTAGATGTCGTTCGCCCCGTGCGCCCGGCAGGTCCGCGCCGCCTCGGTGATCGAGGTGCCCGTCGAGATCATGTCGTCCACGAGGATGACGGTCCGGTTCTTGACCTCGCCGATGACGTGCATGACCTCCGTCTCGGTCGGGCCGCTCCGGCGCTTGTCGCAGATGGCGAGGCCCGCGTTGAGGCGCTTCGCGTAGGCGCGCGCCATCTTGATGCCGCCGACGTCGGGACTCACCACGACGGGATCCGGAACCTGGAGCGACCGGAAATGCTTGATGAGGACCGGGGCGGCGTACAGGTGGTCCATCGGGATGTCGAAGAAGCCCTGGATCTGGTGGGCGTGCAGGTCGACGGCCAGCGCGCGGGTCGCCCCCGCGGCCGTGATCAGGTTCGCGACGAGTTTCGCCGTGATCGGGACGCGCCCCTCGGCCTTGCGGTCCTGCCGGGCGTACCCGAAATAGGGGACGACGGCGGTGATCCGCTCCGCGCTCGCCCTCCGGAGGCAGTCGATGAGGATCAGGAGCTCCAGGATGTGCTCGTTCACCGGGGGGCAGGTCGGCTGGAGCACGTACACGTCCGCGCCGCGCACGTCCTGGAGGATCTTACAGTCGATCTCGCCGTCGGGGAACCGGCCCAGCTCCGACGACCCGAGCGGGATGTGCAGGTAGTCGCACACGCGCTTCGCCAGCGGGCGATTCGCGCTGCCCGAGAAGACCACGAGCGCGTTCTTCATCGGCGCCCCCGCTTCACCGGTTTCGCGTTTCCGCGCGCGGCGGCGACGGGCGTTCTCAGGCTCCGCGCCGGAACTCCCGCGACCACGTCGTCCTCCGCGACGTCGTGGCCGGCGAGCACGACCGCGCCCGCCCCGGTCGTAGCGTTCTTGCCGACGCGCACCGGCGCCACCAGGACGGTGTTCGACCCGATGTGGACGCCGTCCTCGATGATGGTCGCGTGTTTCTTCTTGCCGTCGTAGTTCGCCGTGATCGTCCCGGCGCCGATGTTCACCCCCGCGCCCAGGGTCGCGTCGCCGAGATAAGTTAGATGCTTCGCCTTGGTTCCCGGGCCGATGCGCGACTTTTTCACCTCGACGAAGTTGCCCACCTCCGCGCCGTCCTCGAGCACGGTCCCCGGCCGGAGATGCGAGAAGGGCCCGACCTCGCATCCGCGGCCGATGGTGACCCCGCCCTCGATCACCGTGTACGGGAGGATCACGCTGTCCTGGCCGATGACCGTGTCCTCTTCGATGTAGGTCGTGGAGGGATCGACGATGGTGACGCCGGCGTCCATGTGGCGCTCGAGGATGTGCCAGCGGAGGAAGTTCGTGGCCGCCACGAGGTCGCGCCGCGTATTGATGCCGTAGACTTCCGTGGGATCGGAGGCGCGGTGGGTCGCGACCGCGCGCTGGTGCTTCATCAGGATCGGGAGGACGTCCGTCAGGTAGATTTCGCCCTTCTTCGGATTCGGGGCGACTTCGCGGAGCGCGCGGAAGAGGTCGCGGGCCGCGAAGACGTAGGCGCCCGAGTTGACTTCCTGGATGCGTTTCTCCTCGTCGGTCGCGTCGCCCTCTTCGACGATCCTCAGGAACTTCCCGGCCTCGTCGCGGACGATGCGTCCGTAGCCGGTCGAGTCGTCGATGCAGGAGGTGAGGACCGTGGCGGCGGCGTCCGCCTCGCGGTGAGCCGCGACCATCGCCTCGATCGTGGCGGGCGTGACGAGGGGCGCGTCTCCCGCGAGGACGAGGATCTCGCCCGAGGCGCCCTTGAGGGCCGGGGCGGCGCACAGGACGGCGTGGCCGGTCCCCTTCTGTTCGGTTTGCCGGACGAAGGCGACGCCCGAGCCGGCGGCCTTCTTGACTTCCCCCTCCTGGTGGCCGACGACGACCACCACGTCCTTCACGCCCGCGGAACCGAGGGCGCGCAGGACGTACTGGATCAGCGGCCGGCCGAGGAGCTCGTGGAGCACCTTGGCCTTCTCCGATTTCATCCTCACGCCGCGGCCCGCGGCGAGGACGACGGCCCGGACGTTGTTGAGCGACACCATGTCCCCTGGGTTTTTCGAGGTGAGCATACACAGGGGGGCATCCCGCGGCGGCACCCCGCACGGCTCCGCTACCACACGGATCCGCGCCCGCCCGACGGGACCTTCTCGGCCCGCTCCCGTTCCGACCGGAGGCGAAGGGGAATGTTATTGAAGGGGGTTCACGGAGTCAAGGGGAAGTGACGATCCAACCGCGACCTACGGCTTCAACATCAAAGCTCCGAGATCCCAGCGCCCAGATCCCAGTTTTAGAAGCTCCCAGCTTCGTTCTTGAAGCCAAACTGGGACTTGGGGTTTGGGGACTGGAAGCTTGCCGCAGGCCGCAAGCCACCCCTATCCCAACTTGCGGATGTTCTTCGGATCGTGCCAGTCGAAGCCGCATTCGCAGCACTGGCGGGCCATGCGGGTGCGCAGGGGGCGGCCGCAGCTGGCACACGGGGGACCGTTCCACACCCGCGCGGGCCGGCGGGGTCCAATCGGATGCGTCACCCAGATTCTCGCCCATTCGAGCGGACACCCAATGGACTTCACGAGCTCTTCGACGGCGGCGTCCTCCTGTCCAGATCGGACGAGACTGCGGATCCGGGAGGCGTCCTCGCATCCCAGATCCAGGAACCGCGGGATTCGAACGCCGCAGTGGTAACACGGGCGCCCCATCATCGGAAGCTCGTCAACGACTTCGAGGAGATCCCGCTTGAAGTACCCGCCCTTCAGGTGGCTCCTGGGAGCTCCTCCCAATCCGCAGACGCTGCATTCCTTGAGCTTGAAGCATCTTCCGAAGATCTCCGACTCCTCTTCGTAAGGCTCCCACTCCACGTCCCCGCCGAACTCGGGGACCTCCCTGAATTGGCGGGGATCGACGTGACCGCACCTGGGGCAGCGCCCCAACCGGATGTCGTCATCCTCGTTGCTCATCATGCAACCTCGTACCGTCGGGGCGGGAGGCCGCTCCGCCTCCGCTCCGAGCTCGAAGCCAAACTGGGAACTGGACACTGGGCGCTGGAAGCTCGGGACGCGACTCGCTGAGTCGCATCCCGCCGCCGGACGGACGGAGGCCCGCCGCCGCCTCTGCCCGGGGCGGACCCCCGTCACGGAGCCGGCGGACGCGCTGACCCGGTCCCGCCGGGGCGACCCCGGTCAGCGAATCGACCAGCTCCGAGCCCCCGTGGACGCTTCAGAATTTCTATTCGGCTTCGCCGTCCGTCCCCGGCTCCCGCCGTTCCTCGTCGGAGCCGTTCTCGCCCCCGCCGGCCGGGACTCCGGCCCCTTCGCGGGGCCCGAGGAACTGGACCCGTTCGGCCATCACCTCGATGCGCGCCCGCGGCGTCCCGTCCTTCGCGTTCCAACGCGACTGCCGGAGGCTCCCCACGACCATGACCGTGCGCCCCTTCTTCAGGAATTGCGCGCACAGCTCCGCGAGCCGCCGCCAGGCCGTCACGTCGACGAAGCTGACGGTCTTCCGGGGCTCCGCGTTCTCCGTTTTCACCTGCCGGTTCACCGCGATCGACATCCGCAGGTACGGGATGCCGCCCGGGTTCGTGTACTTGAGCTCCGGATCGCGCGTGAGCCGTCCCACGAGGATCGCCAGGCTGTAATCGTTCATGACCTTGCCCTCCATCGCCACCGATCGCGCCGTCCTGACGCCGTTTTCAAGCGCACGAGGCGTGCCAGAGGAGGTTCGCGGAACGCGATGGCGGCGCGGCGGTTGCGCGGCGCCCGGAAACGGCGCGAAAAAGCGTCACGCGGCGCGCCCCGGGCGTTTCCCGGCGTGACGGATCGCTCCCGGAGCGTCCGGGAAATTTTTCCCGTTCGATCAGATTTTGATTGCTCGCTCGAGCGACCGGAATATAATTCTCATCGAGTCGGCGCTTGATTGAGGGGCGGAGGAATGGACCACCTCGCGGAACCCAGGCACCGGCACCGGCACCGCGCCCCCCGCCCCCCATCGGATCGAACCCAATCCCGGCACCGCGTCTAGCCGCCGCGTGCCGCCCGGCGCGTCCTGGCCCTGGAGAGAGGGTTTGAGACGTGCGGACGGCGGGGCCCCTCGCGGGGACCAATCTTGATGAACCTGGCCCGGCGCGGCGGCCTCCTCCTCTTCCTGCTCCTTCCCGGCGCCGCCCAGGAACCTGCACGCCCCGACCTGGCCGCCCGATTCTCCCGCCTGGCGGAAGAGGGACCCGAACCCAAGCGTGACCTGGCCGCGCGGGCGCTCCGTTCCCTCGGCCCCTCGGGCCACGAGGCCCTCCGCCGGCTTCTCAAGGCCCACCCTGATCTCGCCGACAAGCTTCCTTCGCCCGACGCCCCTCCTCTTGGGGTCGCCATCGTGCGCGTTTCCGCCGCTCCCGGAGATGAGGGCAAGGGGCGGGCTGCGATCGCGGCGCTCGCCCGGGGCAACACCGAGGCGCAAGCCGCCGAAAAGATCCTGGGCGAGCTCGGCACTTCCGCCGAGACCGTGCTCTGGGAGGCGCTCGACGCGCGGGAAGCCGGAGTATCGGCGCGCGCCGCGGGACTCCTTCGAAAGCTGTACACCCCTCCCGACGAAGCCTCGCCGGGGTTCCCGTCCGACGACCTGAAGGTCGAGCTCGACCGGCGGCGCGATTTCGACATCGCGGACCGCACCCTGGCGCAGATCCTGAAAGAGGAGACCTTCAGCTGGATCCTGATGATTCCGCGCGACCCGCCGGTCACGTTTCGCATGCGCGGCGTGACGCTTCGCGATTTCCTCCGGCTCGCCGCGCCCAAGCTCTCCGCGGTCCCGGTCGGCAACCTCCTGGTCCTGATCCCGCCGGACCGCGTCGCGACCGCGGAAGCCGCCGACGTGGTGTGGGCCCCGACGGATCTTGCGCCCCGGATCGAGGCGGCCCTCGACGCGCTCGCGAAGGGAATCGACAGACCGATCGAAGGACTCGCCGGGGTGAGCGTCTACCACGCCCTGCGGAAGGCCGCGCGCTCGGGAAGCCGCGCCCTCGCCGAACGCGCCGCGCGGATGCGCAGCCGTCTCGAGCAGCGGTTCTTCTTCGTCGACGCGGCCGCGGGCGACGAGGGGCCCCCGGTCGATCTCGACCCGGCCGGGTCCACCGCGGCGGAGGCCGTGGCGGCGTTCGAGAAGGCGGCGGGGCGCCGCCTCGAGGTGCTCGACCGGTCGCGGCTCGACGGGTTGACGCCGGCGTTCCGGTTCCGCAAGGTGCCCGCGGACCGGGCCCGGCGCGCGCTGGAGTTCCGGCTCAACCGGATTCCTTGAACCGCTATTCGAACCGGCGCGTCGCCTCGTGCCAGCGGAGCGACCGGCCGCGCGTCTCCCACCAGGACTTGAGCTTCGCGATCGCCTCCCGGTTTTCCGCCGCGCCCTTCTTCGGATCGTAATCCTGGCCCACGCCGGTCGATTCACGCAGGATCTTCGCCGCCTTCGCTCGAGGCACTTCCGCCTCCTCCG
>DATHFI010000462.1:0-2740 GCA_035490275.1 Planctomycetota bacterium | reverse complement strand
TCCCAGCCCGAGTTCGCTCATGATCTTCCTGCGCAACCGGGCGAGCCCCTCCCCGGTCAACGCGGATACCGGAACTTCGCCGCGTTCAGCCCGGGCGTCCGGAAGGTCCATCTTCGCGGCCACGCACAGGTCGCCCCCGCCGCGCGACGGTTCCCGCGCATCCCGGATCCAAAGCGTCAGCTCCGCCCCCGCCGCTGCCTGGCGCGAGCGACGCATCGCCTCTTGATCGAGCGGCTCCGCATGTTCGGAGAAACCTGCGGTGTCGACCAGGCGGACCGGGAATCCGTTGAGCGCGACGATCTCGGCGACGGGATCGCGGGTCGTGCCGGGGTGAGGCGACACGAGGGCCCGATCTCGTCCGGCGAGCGCATTGAGGAGCGTCGATTTTCCCGCGTTGGCCCGGCCCGCGAGGACGACCGTCGGGGGGTCGACGAGGGCGCGGCCCGCGCGAGCCGTCTCGAGGAGTCGACGCGCGTCCGCCCGGGAGCGGAGTCCGGCGACCGCCCGCGCCAAGGCTCCGCGGACCTGGACAAGGAGCATCGAAGCGGCGCGCCACGTGCGTGCTTCGGGCAGGAGCAGCCACGCTTCCGCGCGTGTCCGGTCCAGGACGCGGCGTCTCACGGCGTCGTCGTACACTTCCGCGCGGGTCGCGACCGGCACCCCGAGGCGCGCGACGAGCGCCCGGGGCGCGGCCGATCCCCCGTGGCACGACACCTCGACGGTCGGGAGTTTCCAGGGAGTGGCGGCGGCCGGGCGGGCGCAGGCCAGGATGTCGTCGTCGAGCCTCGACCAGGCCGGCGCGGGCGCGAGGCGGATCCCCGCCCGTCGGGCCACCCCGCGGGCGTCGGGTCCGATGATCTGGACCACCGCGATTCCGCCGGGCCCGGGGGGCGTGGCGACCAGCGCTACGGTCGACGGGCCTTCAGCCATGACAGGGCGACTCCCTCGAGGGTGAGATCCGGGACGACTTCATCGAACAGGGACGCGAACCACTTGGCGTCTCCGCCCGTGCCGAACAGGCGCGCCGGACCCCCGGCCAGGTGGCGGCCGATCCCGATCATGCCGCGACCGGCGGCGTAGAGTCCGGCTTCGATGGAGGACTTGGTGTCGCGGCCGATGTCCGCCCGTGGGTGGGGAGGCACGAGCGGCAGGAGGTTCGTGCCGTCGTGGAGCGCGCCGGCCATGGCCGCGAGTCCCGGCGCGATCGCGCCCCCCACGAATTCGCCCTTCCGGTTGACGACTTCCACCGTGATCGCCGTGCCCATGTCGACGACGATGCACACCCGCCGGCAGCGGTGCCACGCGGCGACGGCATTGGCGAGCCGATCCCCTCCCGTTTCTCCCGGCTTTCGAGTGCGGTTTCGAATGGCGGCCGGGAAATCGCGCCCCATCTTCCGGGCTCGCACCTTCCAGCCGGCCTGAATGGCGCGTTCGAGGGCCCGATCCGCCTCGGGCCGGACCGATGCATAGACCGCCTCCGCGACGGGAACGCGCCACTTTCTGAAGAAGGCGGAGGAGGGTGCCGCGGCGTCGCGCCGGTCGACGAGGAGGATCCCCGAGGGCGTCTCGGCGAAGACCGCCGCGTGGAGCCTCGAATTGCCGAGATCCACGGCGGCAAGAAGCATTGAAGCAGAGTAGCCGTCCCCCGGCGGTCCGGCAAGGAGCTACCGGGGCTGGCGGCCGGCGGGCTGGACCTGGTACTGGAGGGTGTAGAGGCGGCCGCTCCGGTCGACGATGACGTTGAGCGTGGTCTGGGTCTTCGCCATGCTCTTCATGATCTCCTGGAGGCGCACGATGCTGTCGATCGCCTGGCCGTTCACGACCTTGAGGACGTCGCCCGCGCGGAATCCCCGGTCGGTGGCGTACCCGCCGTCCGGGAGCGAATTGATCTTGAGCCCGCCCGCGGGGTAGGCCTCGAGGCTCACTCCCTGGAGGACCGTCTCCCAGTTGGTGCCGGCCCACTCGACCTCCTTGCGGTCGACCTGCCAAACCTCCCGGTTGTCGTCGGATTGCGCGTCGTTCTTTTTGGTGGCGTACTTCGCCTTCTCCCAGGCGGCTCCGGGTTGGGGAGCGGGAATGCCGCCCGGGACCGCCGTTCCGACCAGGCCGGGCGGGGCCGCCGTGATCTCCTCGAGCTGGAGCGTCACCTCCCCGTCGGCCGTCTTGAACACCGCCGTCGTGGAGGTGACGTTCTTCAGCCGCCACCCGGCCAGTTCCGGAACCTCGACGCCGGCCGCTTCGTCACGGATCGCCTCACCGGCATAGGCGTTCACGGCAAGGTTCCGGCTCTTGATATTCAGGTAGGCGGTATGGGATGTGGGATCGTTCGCGATGCTGTCGGTCCCCGTGAGGCCGATGGGACCCCGCGGCGGGACCGGCCCCCTGCCGACGGGAGGCTTCAGGGGATTCGCCAGGTCTCGCAGGGCGCGGATATCGGTTACGTTCGGGTTCTTGCTCGTCGTGGGCGGGATGGAGATCGGCGGATCGACCTCGTGGACGAGGATGTCCTGGAAAATCAGGAACTGGAACGCGAAGGCGACGATGCCGATGATGAGCAGGACATTGCCGGTCCAGAGGATCGCGTTGACCCGCTTGACGTTGTTCACCAGCTTGCGCATGTCATGAGCGCCCGCCCGGACTCGCCAAGGCAGGCACGTTGATTTGAACGACGGAGTCGGCGGGTGGTTGGGTGCCGGCCCCCAGCTTGAGGCTGCGGGGAACGGGAAACGGGAAGCTGGGA
>DATHFI010000461.1:0-3243 GCA_035490275.1 Planctomycetota bacterium | reverse complement strand
CGTGGGCCTTCCCGAGGAGGAGCTCTTCCTGTTCCGCGGGAACGTCTACACCCACTCCGACGCTTCGACGGACGCGCGATTTCACATCCAGCGGAAGCCGCTGAAAGATCAACGCGCGATCTGGATCGACGCCTGGGACCTGAGGGGCCGCCCGATCTTCCAGAGCCGGGAATCCTTCGATGAGATCTTCACCTCCGCCGAGAGCGAAAGGGAGTCCGTGCGCGATGGAGTTCTCAGGGGCGGAGGCCCTGGACGATCCATTTTCAGGGCGAGGCGGTCGATTGACGACGGGTCAAGGGTGGTCGTGAACGACATCGTGTTCGAGGCCGATCTCCAACTCGGAAAGGAGACCGGCGCCTTCTGGGTGGAGATCGGGCACGACTTCGGACCCTTCAGGCTCACCCTGAGTCCCGCCGGGAATTCGGCCCTCGGGGTCGCGGGGCAGGTTCATCCCCTGAATACAACCGCCTTCCCCACAGGGTCCACCGTCCATCTCGAATTCATGGTCTACGACGGCATGGCCGTGGTTCTTTTCGACGGTCGCGTGCAGGCGGAGGTGGTCTTCCAGGAGACGTACGACGAGGTCAGGGTCCGGATGCCGGGCGAGGGTCTCTCCTTCGGATCGCAGGACATCCGGTTCACGCTGTCCGGCTTCCGGGTGGGCCGCGACATCCACTACAAGGAACAGCAGCCGGGAATTGAATTGAACCCGGGGCCCGTGGGAGAACTGCATCACCTCCACCTCAAGGGCGACGAGTACTTCATGATGGGCGACAACGTGAACAACAGCCACGACGGCCGCGTCTGGAGGAAGCATGTGTTCCACTTGATAGGCGGCCGCGAAGTCGCGTGCGAGGGACTCGAGCTGGCCGGACCCGGCGAAAAGGAAGAGGTGAAAAAGCGATGGGCGGCGCGCATGGGGAAGGAGCGCACTCCCGACTACTACGTCGCCGCCGACATCCATGGCCACGAACAGGCCTGGTATTACGATCAAATGAGGGGGCCGCCGGAGGCGCCGGTGTACCAACCCATCGTCGAGGGGAAGTACATCGTCGGGCGCGCGTTCGCCGTCTGCTGGCCGATGTCGAGATGCCTGCGCTTGATCCGGTGAATCCGGCGGCGATCAGAGAAAACGCCCGAGGAGATGCAGGACGAGGGCTCCGGCCGCCAGGACCCCTGTCAGGATGGCGGCATTGATCAGCGTCCGCCGGACGATGGTCCGGGGGTCGTCGTGGCGGCAGATCTCCAGGACGGCCATGATGGCCAGCACCAGCGGGAAGTAGAACCACAGGTACGAATCGCTCACCTCTTCTCCCCCTCCGTCGCCGGCGCCCCGTCTTTGCCCTCCGCGTTGAAGACTCCCATGACCACCACGATATTCAGGAGCCCCGCCACGCAGACATAGAGCATTCCCGGATCGATCCACTTCGGCGGGAATTTCTCGAGCGGGTATGCCTTGGGTTCCGCGAACAGCCGCCCCAGCAGCGTGGTCACCCCCGATCCGAACTGGCCCACGTAATAGAACGGGTTGTCGTCGAACGAAACGAGGCGCCATCCGCTCATGCAGAGCCCCACGACGTACAGCAGCGACAGGATGAGGAAGAGCGAGGCCGCCTTGGTCCGGCGCCCGAGGAGAAAATGGCCCGCCCCGGGGACGAACCACCCGAGGAAGAAAGCGACTCCCGTTTTCCGATGGGCGGGCTCGAAGAGCACGGTGGAAAAGAGAAGCCCGATCAGCATGAGGCCCGCCAGGACGAATCCGAACGAGTCCGAGCTCACCGCCGACCTCCCCCGTCATGGCGGGGCGGGAGGAGCTGGAAGTGCTCCCCGAGATAGATCTTCCGGACCTGCGGGTCGCTCACGATCTGGTCCGGCGGGCCGTCGCAGAGGACCTTGCCCTCGGTGATGATGTACGCGCGGTCGCAGATGGCGAGCGTCTCCCGCACGTTGTGGTCGGTCAGCAGGACGCCGATCCCGCGCACCTTGAGCCGCGTGATGAATTGCTGGAGCTCCGAGACCGCGATGGGATCGACGCCCGAAAAGGGCTCGTCCAGCAGAATGATGGAGGGGTTCGTGATGAGGGCGCGGCAGATCTCCAGGCGCCGCTCCTCCCCTCCCGACAATGTGAAGGCCCGCTGCTTGGCGAGCCTCGTCAGGCCGTATTCCTCGAGCAAGGCCTGGGCCCGGGCCTGCCGCTCGGCCGGGGGGATCTTCGTGGTCTCGAGGATCGCGATGAGGTTCTCCTCAACGGTGAGCCTCGTGAAGACCGAAGGCTCCTGCGGAAGGAAGCCCATCCCCATGCGCGCGCGCCGGTAGATCGGCAGGCGGGTCACCTCCTTCGACTTGAAGGTGATCTTCCCCGAGTTGGCGCGCACGAGCCCGATGACCATCCGGAACGTCGTGGTCTTGCCCGCGCCGTTGCGGCCGAGGAGGCCGACGACCTCCCCCCCATTGACCTCGAGCGAGACCCCGTTCACCACGCGGCGGCCGCCGTAGATCTTGGTGGCCTTTTCGACGCTGAGCAGGGGCATATGGGGAGCCAGAAGCTATCACGCCCCCCCGGCTCCGACAAGGAGCGCGCGGGACGCCGCCATCATATACGAGCACATCGGCCGTTCAGCCGACCGTGGCCAGTGAAACCCGGGTGCGGAGCCGGTCCCCCAGGAGCGCCCGGAGGGCCGGGCCCCCCTCGCCCGCCAGCCCGGGGTCGCGCTCGATCCGCGCGAACGCATCCTCGCGCGCCCAGGCCAGCAGCGCCGCGTCCCCCAGGAGGTCCGCCACACGGAACTCGGGCAGCCCGCTCTGGCGCGTCCCGAAAAATTCCCCCGGGCCCCGGAGCTTGAGATCGGCCTCGGCGATCTTGAACCCGTCCGTCGTGGAGGCGAGGACCCGAAGCCGCTCCCGCGCCTCCTCCGACTTCGGGTCGCCGAAGAGGATGCAGTACCCCTCTTGCGCGCCGCGCCCGATCCTCCCCCGGAGCTGGTGGAGCTGGGAGAGGCCGAACCGCTCGGCGTTCTCGACGACCATGAGCGTCGCGTTCGGAACGTCGATCCCCACCTCGATCACGAGGGTGGAGACGAGGACGCGCGACTCGCCGCTCCGGAACGCCCCCATGACCGCCTCCTTCTCGGAGGCCTTCATGCGGCCATGGAGAAGGGCGACGGAATGGGGGGCGAGATCGTGAACGAGGGCTTCGTGAAGCCGGACCGCGGACTCGAGGTCGAGCTTCTCCGACTCCTCCAC
>DATHFI010000460.1:0-3355 GCA_035490275.1 Planctomycetota bacterium | reverse complement strand
TGGTGATGTTCGTGGCGGCTTTCGCGGCCACGTTCGCCGCGATGGGCGTCAGCGCCCCCAGGGCGAAATCGCAGACCGGCTTCAAGCAGCGCATGACGGTCATGCACGCGAACCCGCAGCTGCACTTCAGTATCGTCGATCCGACGCAGGGGATCGCGGGCAAGTTCATGTTCGCCACCTCGCAGTCGAGCCGCCTCATCGAGGGGCACGCGTATCCCAACAGCGTCAATCCGGAGTACCTGTACGGCTTCACGAACGACGGGTACACGATGCGCCGCGTCGGCCAGGAAGGCGCCCAGATCGATACCACGAACCTCGGCAATAACTTCGTGCGGATCACGGGCGGGTTCCTGGTCAGCAAGGATGTCCCGACCAATCCCCAGTGGATCCCGTCGTCGTACGACCTCCAGGAGCACTTCGTCCTGGTCGGCGAGCTGAACCAGGGGAACCCGAGCCTGTCGGGCAACTCGACGGGCATCATGCTCATCAATCCGCAGACCATGGCCGGGTACACCGTGGCTTCGGCGGGCATGTTCTTCGGCCAGAGCGGCAACATCCTGTACGAGGACGTCTGCTTCGGCGTCTACCCGGGGCCGGACGGCGATTACGCCACGATCGACGACAACGAGTACCGGTACGTCATGGCCTACTCGGTGGAGGGGACGGACTCCGGCGGCATGTACTGCCTCTCCCTGAACAAGCATGAGACGATGAACGGCTCCGATCCGCCGAGCCCCTGGAACCCCGTGCCCCTGACGCGCGGTCCCGCGTACACGAACGTCTTCCCGCGGGTGGATGCGAACTCGAGTGCCGGCGGCATCCCGTACAACCTGGCGGGTCGCGCTCCCGTGAACAACGGGCAGCAGTACTGCCGGTCCTACTACGCGCGTCCCGGCCTGGCAGGCCAGGGCTTCGCCAACACGACCGACGTGAGCTACGTGATCGCGGGGTGGGTTTCCGTCGTGAACCTCAATCCCCTCCGGTGGGGCTGCTTCGTCAACGGCTACACCATCGGCGGCGCCACGCGGATCTCCGACCTGGGCGTCATGATGGGGATCCATGACATCGCCTACCCGGTCGACGACATCTTCAAGGGCATGACCATCGTCGGCGACTGGCTCCTCTGCAGCGTCGGCGACGGCCAGAACGGCGACGGGTTCGCCGACCAGATCGCCGTCACCTGGCTTCCCGACTTCCTCTCCGGCTTCGGTGGATTCCGCGGCTGGGTGAACAACGGTGGCGGCACGATGGGATGGTGCGGGTATCATCCGGACTTCACCGGCCACCCCTTCATCACCTACGCGGGCACGGGGATGGGCCAGAGCGTCATCCGCGGCACGACCGCCAACCCGTTCTCCGATCACTTCGTGGTCGGCGGCGTCCTCGAGCAGACGACCCCGATCGACATGCACACGGACGAGGAGAAGCTCCTCGGCCTGAACATACGTCAGGCCCCCCAACCCTTTGTCGGTTACTACTTCTCGGAGGATCCGGCGGACACGTTCCCCGGGTCCAAGGGCGGCCACGGGAACGGCAACGGCTGTTCCGGCAGCGCGGCCGGAGGCGCGGGCGCTTCCGCGGGCCTCCTGGCCCTCTTCGGGATGACCTTCATGCTCGTGCAGGTCCTGCGGGAGTCGCGCAAGAGCTAGGACCTCCAAGCGGCACTTCCGAACGCCCCGGGATGACCTCCCGGGGCGTTCTTTTTTCCCGAATTAGGCGCCAGTGATCCCCTCTCCGTAGTCGATATACTTGGGGACGATCCGGTTCCCCGTGCGCGGTCCGCTCCGGCGGAAAACTGACAACGGACGCCTGAATAGGACATGAGCTCCACTCTCCTCCTCGCCCTCGTCCCGCTCTTCCTCAGTTTCGCCCAGGATCCGGCCCAAGTCCCCGCGCTTGGCGGACCGGTCCGCAGCGAGGAGTACGACTTCGAAATCGCCCTTCCCACCGGTTGGGAAACCTCCAAGTCGTCCGGATCGGTTTTCTTCCGAGTCCAGGCTCCCGCGGGATCGATCGCGGACGGAGCCGCGTGGCTCCGGTACCACGATTCCAATCACCCGGTCTCGCTTTCCTTCCTCACGGATAATTTCCGCAGCCACGCGAAAACCGAATATCCCGGATTCGAGCAGTCTTCGGAGAACAACACCCCGGTCGGGGGATTTCCCGCCTACCGGTGCGTCTTCTTCGCCAAGGCCAAGGACGGCCGCGAGCTGGCCTTCGTCCACACGGTCATCCAGAGGCAGCTGCAGGAATACTTCATCCTCGATGCGGTCGCGGCCCGGCGGGAAAAGGACCGGATCGTCGCCCTGGCGGACAAGATGCTCGGCACTTTCCGCAGCGGGCTGACCCCGTCCCGGGACCGGGAGGGCCGGATCGCCCGGACCGCGGCCCTGCTCAAGGACGCACCCTCCCGCCCCGGCCTCGCCGGGACCCATTGGCACGAACTGATCGTCGCGGGTCGGAAACTGGGCTGGCAAAAATCAGTCCTCCGCGAGGCGAAGGTCGAGGGCGCCCCGGGATGGGAGTTCGAGGTGGAGCTCCGACAGGAGGATGTCGACGGCGGCACGCGCGAGGACGCGGCCAAGGGATCCTTCACGGTTGACGGCTCGATCCAGCGCGTGGAATTCCACCGGGTGGTCGAGACGCCCAAGGATCCGCGCGTGGAGGTCCGGGAGTCCGCCTCCCTGGTCAAGGGCGAGTACAAGGCCATGAGGGAGTTCCTCGACATGAAGGTCGAGAAGAAGTTCGCCGCGCCGGAAGGGGCGATCCTCGGCGACATCGCCGTCCCCCTGCGCCGCATGCTCGCCCTGGAGCCGCCGGGGAAATACGCCCTCCGGATCCTCGATCCCTTCCGGGATCTGGCGACGGTCGAGGAGTGGGAGACCGCGCCGGCGGGCCGGATCAAGGTGGACGGCGAGGAGCGGGAGGTGATCACGGCCCTCATCACGCCGGCCCGGCAGAACACCTGGGAATACCTGTTCGATCCCGACGGGACGCTCCATCGCGCCCAGGGCCCGAAAGGAGTGATGATCCTGAGACATTGCACCGAAGAACAAGCCAGGAAGCGTTGAGGCACCGACGGAGATGAAACCATGATGGCGCTTGCGGCGGCGTTGCTCCTCGCCCTGAACGGCGGGGATGGCGCGGCCCCGGAACTTGAACTCGACCGGCTCCTGCAGAAGTTCGATCTCGCGCGGGCGTCGGAAGCGGCGACGGGACGCGAAACGCTGCGCGGCCCCGGCCTCACCCTCTGCTTCGCGCCGGGACTCCAGGTGGCCCTCGTCAACGGCGAGACGGTGGCCCTGGGCGCGCCGGTCGCCATCGCCGCGGGACGCATCCGCCTTCCCGCCGACCT
>DATHFI010000459.1:0-4648 GCA_035490275.1 Planctomycetota bacterium | reverse complement strand
TCGGGTTCCGCCGGCGAGACGCTGGGCGGCCACCCGACCCTCATCCCGATCATGGTGGATTACCAGGACGCGAAGGGCCCCGAGGACCTGAAGCAGGAGAAGGCCTGCGCCCGGATCTCCGTCCTGGTCGACGGCATCAAGTACCCGATGAACGATTCGGAAGGCCTCTCGAACGACGCCTTCTCGCCGATCCAGGATCACTCGGGTGGCCCGGTCTCCCTCGGTGAGGCCGGCAAGTTCAAGTACCAGGTGAAGTTCGTGATCGAAGGCGCGACCCACGACTCGGTGCTGCTCTCCAGCCCGATCCTCGACGACGTGACCTTCTATTACCTGACCCCCGGCTCGTCCTTCCTGCAGTACGTGGAGTCGGCGGAAATCCAGTAGTCCTCCGGTTTTCCCCGGGACGTAACGGCGCCCGGGATTCGGCGGGTCCGGCCGGTGGTGGCCGGATCCCTGAATCCCGGGCGCTTTTTTTTCGTCCCGACGCCGCCCTCCGATGTTCAAAGATATTTGTCCCGATTTCGGGCGCGCCGCCGCCGCATTCGCCCTTGACAATACGTACTTTACGGGTTATAAATTACGCAACGATTTCAAGGAGAGAGGGCATGCCATCCATCCCCGGGTCGACCTCGGAGACTGTTCTCGGCGCGGACGCCACCTTCAAGGGCGAGTTGTCCTATGAAGGGGCCATGCGCATCGAGGGCAAGTTCGACGGCAAAATCGCGAGCAAGGGCAGGCTGATCGTGGGCAAGAGCGCCCACGTCACCGGCGAGGTCACCGTCGCCCACGCGGGCGTCGAGGGCCAGTTCAAGGGCAACGTGGTGGCCTCCGAACGCGTGGAGCTCACCTCCTCGGCCCAGCTCACGGGCGACATCCGGTCGCCCCGGCTGGTGGTCGCGGAGGGCGCCACGCTCGTCGGCAACGTCATCATCAGCCCCGACGCGCTCAAGGGCGAATCGCGCGGCGCGTCGGAACGCGAGCAGATTCTCGCGGTCTCCGGCGCTCCCGCCGGCCGCCGCTAGCTCCAGGAACGAAACCGCCGGGCGGGGAGGGGCCGACCTGGTCCCTCTCCGCCGGACGCTTCCCATGAGCAAGGCGGGCGAACGACGCTCCCTCCTCTGCCCCCGGTGCGACCGGCCGATCGAGGTGAGCAAGCTGACGAAGTCCACCCTGTGCTCCGGCTGCCACCGGACCATGCGCACGGAGGACGAGACGGTCTCCGACTACCAGGCCCGCGCCGAGTACTTCAACGAGGCGCGCGTCGAGGTGGCCCGGAAGGGCGTCATCATCTCCGAAGTGCGCGTCCGCGCGCTCGTCGTCAAGGGCGAGGTCAAGGGTCCCATCCGCGCGCGGGAAGAGGTCCGCATCCACAAGACGGGCAAGATCTACGGGAACGTCGTCGCGCGCTCCCTCGCGGTGGAGGAGGGCGCCATCCTGGTGGGCCGGGTCGAGGTGGGTCCGCTCCGGAAAATCGAGCCCGCGCCGCCGGCGGGAGTGACGGTGGTTGCGGCGGCCAAATCCACGTCCGCCGGCAAATCTACCCACGCCCAGGCGGTCTGAAAACCGGTCCCAGGCAATCCGCAATCAGAAATCCGCAATCCCTCCCTTCACTTTTGCCTTCTGAGCCCCTCTGGAAGACCGGCGGGCCACTATGGACATCCGTGGGGCCGATTGTCCCCTGGGGGCCATTTGCGGGGCCGACGGGGCCTTTCAGGGGTTGATTCGAGCGGAGTTGCGTGATCGGGCCGCGAATCCTATCATGCGCTTCCGGCCTCCGGCCCGACCGGAGCGGTCCCTCTCGGACATGTGCCCGTAGCTCAACTGGATAGAGCGTTGGCCTCCGGAGCCAAAGGTTGCAGGTTCAACTCCTGCCGGGCATACTTCGACTCAGGCGGCGGGGCGCCGCCCTCGCTCAGTACAAGTACCCCGCTGGCGGCCTGCCTGACAGAAGTCTGAAATCCGAAGTCTGAAGTCTATCTCAACATCTTGCTCGCGATGTCGGTCCGGTAGTGCATGCCGGTGAAGTTGATTTTTCGCGCCGCCGCATAGGCCGCCTGCTGGGCCGCGCGGAGATCAGCCCCGAGCGCCGTGACGCCGAGCACGCGGCCCCCCGACGTCACGACCTTGCCCTCCTTCGCCATCGTGCCCGCGTGGAAGACGACGGTGTCGGGCATCGCCTCGGCCTCCGCAAGGCCCGAGATCTCGTATCCGACTTCGTACCGCCCGGGATAACCGCCCGACGCGACCACGAGGCACACCGCGGGCCGCGGATCCCATTCGATCGCGGCCTCCTCCAGCTTGCCGTCGATCACGGCGTTCAGGATCGGCACGAGATCGCTCTTCAGCCGCACGACGAGCGCCTGGCACTCGGGGTCGCCGTGGCGGACGTTGAACTCGATCACCTTGGGGCCGCTCTTCGTGTACATGATCCCCGCGTAGAGGATCCCCTCGAAGCGGCGCTGCTCCTTGTTCAGCGCGTGCACCACCGGCACCAGGATTTCCCGCTCGACGCGCTCCGCCTCCCGCTCGGCCGCCACGGGCGCGGGCGAATAGGCCCCCATGCCCCCGGTGTTCGGCCCGCGATCCCCGTCGTAGACCCGCTTGTGGTCCTGGACCGTTTCCATGATCGCGATCGTGCGCCCGTCGACGAAGGCGATCACCGAGGCCTCCACGCCGCTCAGGAATTCCTCGATCAGGACCCGCGCCCCGGCCTCGCCGAAGGCGCGCTTCACCATCATCTGCTCGATCGCGCCCTCCGCCTCGGAGAGGTTCGCGCAGACGACCGCCCCCTTGCCGGCCGCCAGGCCGTCCGCCTTCACCACCAGCGGGAAGGGCGCCGTCTTCAGGAACGCCCGCACCTGGGAGGCCTCGGAGAAAACCCGGAACCCCGCCGTCGGGATCCCGTTTCGCCGGAGCAGTTCCTTGCAGAAGATCTTGCTCCCCTCGAGTTCCGCCGCGGACTGCGACGGACCGAAGATCCGGAGCTTGCGTTCGCGGAAGAGATCGACGATCCCGCGGCAGAGCGGCGCCTCGGGGCCCACGACGGTCAGGTCGACGCGTTCGCGCGCCGCGAAGTCGGCGAGGCCCTCGAGATTGTCGGGGGTGATGTCGACGCATTGCGCCTGCCGCGCGATGCCCGCGTTTCCGGGGGCGGCATAGATCTTCTCGACGAGGGGGGATCGGGCGATCTTCCAGATGAGGGCGTGCTCGCGGCCGCCCGAGCCGACAACGAGAATCTTCATGGCGTTCGGAGCGGTCGCCACTTTACCACGGTCGGGCCGCCTTGACAACCCCGGCCGGGACGCCTAGGATCGGCCATCCATGCGCATCGAGCGCGTCCCGCTCTCGGCGCTGCCCGACCACTTCCGTCCCCCGGCCGTCGCCTTCGCCGCCGATGATTCCCGGCTTCGAAGCCGGTTCCCGATTTCCTGGCGTGACGAGGCCGCGCTCGCGGCCCACGCCCGGCGCGCCGCCTCGCGCGGCCTCGAGCCCGAGGTGGCCGCGCGACTCGGGCCGGGGCCGGCCCTGGACAAGCTGAAGTCCGGCGCCGCTGCCGTCGTGGCGGGGCAGCAGCCCTCCGTGGCGCTCGGCCCGATGTACAACGTCTTCAAGGCCATCGCCGCCGTGCGCTGGTCCCGACGGCTGGAATCGTCGGGCGTTCCCGCGGTGCCGGTTTTCTGGAATCACTCCGACGACGACAACCTCGAGGGGTTGAACCGGTTCGTCGTGCCCGAAGGGGCTCTCGAGGCCCCGTGGGAGGGCGACGGGGCGCTCGCGTTCCGACGGGCGCGGCTGGACATCGAGTCCGTGGCCAAGCTGCTGCCCGAGGCGCCCGAAGTTCTGCGCCTCTTGCGCGACAATCTTCGCGGCGAGGTCGCCGCCGACTTCACCCGCCTGCTGCGCGCTCTCTTCGGCGACGAGCTGCTCGTGGTCGAGCCGCGCCAGCTCGACGGACCACGCGCCCGGGAAGTCTTCGGCAAGGCCCTCTCCGAGCCCGGACGGATCCAGCGGCTCGTCGACGAGGGAGGCGACCGATTGAAGGCGCTGGGTTTCGATCGCGCGCTCGGTCATTCGCTCGGCTCCAACGTGTACGCCTTCGAGGGACCCCGGCGCGTCCGCGTCGAGGGGATGCCGCCTCCAGGGAGACGGCTTTCAGCGGGCGTGGCGCTCCGCCTGGTCTTGCAGGACACGGTCCTGCCCGCGGCGCTCACGATCGCGGGCCCGAACGAAGCCGGCTACCTCGCCCAGCTCCGGGAGCTGTACGAGTTTTTCGGCCTGCCGGGTCCGGTCGCCGCTCCGCGCATCACGGCGACGCTCGTGGACCCGCGGGCCGCGCGGATCGCGAACGCCCTTGGGTTGTCCGGAGTGCAACTCCTGGCGGGGGAAGAGTCCACCCGGTTCAAGGCGGCCATAGAAGCGACCTCGGACTTGCTCAAGTCGGTGCGCGGGTTCGAGGAGGAGTGGCGGGCCCGGTTGGAGTCGCTCGCCGCCGGCCTTCGGCCGCCGCTCAGGGACCTCACCCGCAAGACGCGCGAGAAGATCTCCTCGGTGCTCGCATCCTATGGCGAGCGGGTCCTCGCCGCCGAAAAAGAGGCCGACGCCGTGGTCGCGGAACGGGCGCGCAAGCTGGCCGCCCACCTCACGCCGG
>DATHFI010000458.1:0-2550 GCA_035490275.1 Planctomycetota bacterium | reverse complement strand
GAAATCGAGGTCCCGACCGTCGAGGGGCGCGCGAAGCTGCGAATTCCCCGGGGAACGGCTCCCGGGCAGATATTCCGGATCCGCGGCGAGGGCCTGCCCCGGGTGGATGGCCGGGGCCGGGGCGACCTGTACGTTCGCGTCACCATCCACGTGCCGACGAAGCTCACGAAGCGCCAAGAGGAGCTCCTCCAGGAGTTCGGAAAAATCGAGCAGGAAAACATGTCGAAGAAGGGGTTTTTTGACAAGTGGTTCGGCGGATAGCCGACGATGCAGCAATGGATATGACGATGGCCGACGAAAAAGAAAAAGAGAAGGACGCCAACGGGCAGAACCCGGCGAAGCCGGAGGCCGCCGACTCGGTGACGCTTCCCCGTTCGGAAGTGGAGGCGCTCCGGGCCGCGGAGGCCCGCGCCGCCGAGTACCTGGATCTCGCGAAGCGGACCCAGGCCGAATTCGTGAATTACCAGGCCCGGGCGCGCCGCGAGCGCGAGGAATTCTCCAAGATCGCGGCCCAGTCGGTCATTCTCGAGGTCCTGCCCATCCTCGATTCGCTGACCCGGCTGGCCGGAGCCCCTAAAGAAACGACCGCGGCCGGGCTTGTGGAGGGGATCCGGATCATCGAGCGCGAAATGCTCCGCGTCCTGGCGAAATCGGGCGTCCGTCCCATGGAAACCGTGGGGAAGAAATTCGATCCCTCCTTCCACGAGGCCGTGGACACCGTGGACGCGCCGCCGGGGACCTCGGAGAGCGTCGTCCTGGAGGAGGTCCGCCGTGGATTCATGATCCACGACCGGGTTCTCCGCCCGGCGCAGGTCATCGTGGGCCGGCCGGCTTCGGCGGGACCCACGGACGGCGCCCCGGAGGGCAAGCCCGCCTCCGAAAAGCAGTAATGGGTCAGATTCAGGTTTCCAGACCCCAGATCCCAGCTTTTGGAAGTTTCCAGCTTCAAGCTCCATAGCGGAGATTCACACGGATTGCACTCGGATGCGCTCCTCGCCTCCGGCCTTTGACTCGGAACTTCAGGGACTGGGATCAGGGATCTTGAATCTGGGAACTCACCCACCATCAAGGAAGCCGGGTACTTGACCTATGGGGCGTGATCCGGTATAAGCAGTCCTCTTTTCCCCGCTTCCATTCCGAGGAGAATTTTCGCCATGCCCACGGCCGAGGAAAAGCTCGACCTGCCCGCCGTTTTCACCGCCGACGACCTGCCCCCGGTGCAGTTCGTCGAGCTCCGCCGACAGATCCACTGCAGCATCGAACAGCGGAGCTCCCTCGAGAAGCTCCTCGAGGACTTCCCGGCCGCCGTCGCGAAGAAGCTGACGAGCGAGAACAAGGCCGACACCCGGAAGGCGGCCCTGCTGTGGACCCTCGGACGCGTCGAGGAGGCGATCCCGCTCCTCGAACAGGCCCGCGCCAGCCGCGAGAAGGCCTACCTCCTCGGGCTCTCGTACCTCGACGTCGGCAAGGCCGACCAGGCGGTCGCCTCCCTCAAGGAGGCCCTGGAAGCCGATTCCTCCGACGTCTCCGCCGCGGCGGCCCTCGCCGAGGCCCACACGCGCGCCGGCGACTACGAGGCGGCCGAAAAGCTCCTCGAGCGGTACCTGAAGAAGCACCCGGACCACGCCGACCTCCTGTACGTCCAGGGGCTCGGCCTCGATTTCCAGGGCTACCACGACGAGGCGGTGCAGAAATACGAGCGGGCGCTGGAGAAGGAGCCGGGCCATCCCCGGGCCCTCTTCCGGCTCGCGTACCTCTACGACCTGGCGGGCGAGGACGACCGGGCGCTGGAACTGTACGAGCAGCTCCGCCGCCAGCGGCCCATCCACGTGAACACGATGATCAACCTCGGGATTTTCTACGAGGACCGGAACGAGTTCGAAAGGGCCGCGGAGTGCTTCCGCGCCGTCCTCGAGTACTTCCCGAACCACCCGCGCGCCCGGCTCTACCTGCGGGACGCCGAGGCGTCGCTGAGCATGTTCTACGACGAGGAAGCGGCCCGGCGCGAGGCGCGCCTGGTCCAGGTCCTCGGCCAGCCCCTGGCCGACGTCACCTTCTCCCAGCGCGTGCGGAACGCCCTCCAGAAGCTCGGCCTGACCACGCTCGGCGACCTGGTCCACCGCACCGAGGAGGAGCTCCTCGAAATTCCGAACTTCGGCAAGACCTCCCTGCGCGAGGTGAAGGAGTTCCTCACCTCCAAGGGCCTGAACCTGGCCAGCGGCGGGGAGCCCGCGGCCGCGCCCGGCGAGCCGGCCGAGGGGGAGGCGAGCGAAGAGGTGCGGAACCGCGCCCTCGCCGACTTCGAGTGGTCCGGCCGCATCCGCAAGGTCTTCGAAAAGCTCGGCGCGATCACGGTCGGCGACCTGCTGAACTACACCGAGGCCGATCTCCTGCGGAGCAAGAACCTCGGGAACACCTCGATCAAGGAGATCCGGCAGAAGCTGGGGACTCTGGCCGTGGCCATGAGGGCCGAGTAGGAACCCGGGCAGACTTCAGACTTCCGACTTCAGACTTCAGAAGTTGTCAGACTGATAACTGCAGACTCTGAAG
>DATHFI010000457.1:0-7058 GCA_035490275.1 Planctomycetota bacterium | reverse complement strand
CGCGGACCACCTTCACGGCCCGGGGATCGGGGAGGGTCGAGGGCCCGGTGACGAGCGTCACCCGGTGGCCCGCCGCCGCGGCGGCCGTCGCGCAGGCGAACCCCATGGCGCCGGTGGAGGGATTGGAAAAAAACCGGACGTCGTCGAGATATTCCCGGGTCGGGCCGGCCGTGACTAGGACGTGCACAGAAGGCCCTCGACTTCCTTCACGATCTCGAGGGGTTCGGCCAGCCGCCCGACCGCGTACGTTCCGCACGCCAGGAAGCCCTCCTTCGGCTCGACGATGCGGAATCCCAGCTCCCGGATCGCGGCCAAGTTTTTCTGGAAGGCCTTGTTGCCCCACATCCGGTCGTTCATCGCCGGCGCGACGAGAACCGGACAGCGGACCGCGAGAAGGAGCGAGGTGAGCATGTCGTCGGCCAGTCCGTGGGCCATCTTGGCGATGAGGTTGGCGGTCGCGGGGGCGACGAGGACGAGGTCCGCCGACTCCGTGAGCGAAATGTGGGTGGCGTCGATGACGCTCTCGGGATCGAACTGGTCCACCATCACCCGGATCCGGGTGAGCGTCTGGAAGGTGAGGGGGCCGACGAAGTGCGTGGCGGCCTTCGTCATGACCACCGGGACCCGCGCGCCGCGCTGGACCAGCTGGGAGACGACTTCGGCCGCCTTGAAGGCCGCGATGGAGCCGCCGACCCCCACCACGACGGTCTTTCCTTCAAGCCGTTTTCCGCCGGCCTTCTTCGCCATTCCGTGCGTCTCGGGCTGACCGCTGAAAGCTGAATGCCGAAAGCTCGCCTATTCCTTCTTGCGGGGCTTCCGCTCCGTCTCCTCGTCGAGCATCCCCTCCCACTGGAGCTTGCCCTGGCGGATTTCCTCGAGCGCCACGTCGATCAGGTTCTTGTGGTCCGTCTCCACGAGCCGGGCCGCGCCCTTGACGAGCTCCTTCACCCGCTTCTGGATCAGGACCGTCAGCTTGAACCGGCCGCCGAACTTCTCGGCCAGGGCATCGATCTCGGATTTGTCCATCACGCCCTCGATCATAAGAGATTCCTTTTTCTCAGCTCATTCTCGATTTCCCCGGCCGCCTGCTCGACGGTCCGGTTGATCACGATCACGTCGTACTCGCTCTTGCGCGCCATCTCGCCGGAGGCCTGCGACAGCCGCCTCCGCGTTTCGTCCGGGGCGTCCCCCCGGGTCGCCATCCGCCGCTCCAGGTCGTCGGGGGAGGGCGGCATGAGGAAGATCCCGAAGGTGGGGCGTCCCGACGCCCGCACGGCCGCGTGTCCGTGCACGTCGATCGCCAGGATCACCGTCCGGCCTTCCGCGAGGAGCCGGTCGACGGGCTCCGCCAGCGTCCCGTACCGGTGGCCATGGATCGTCGCGTGCTCCAGGAACCGGCCCTCGGCAACCTCCTTCTCGAAGCGCTCCGGAGCATAGAAAAGGTAGTCGCGCCCGGTCACTTCGCCCATCCGGCGCGGGCGGGTCGTCGCCGACACCGACCGCGCCAATCCGGGAACCTTGAGGAGCTGCTCGACGACCGTGGTCTTGCCCACGCCCGAGGGCCCCGACACCACGACCAGGGTTCCGATTTTGCTCACTCGACGTTCTCGGCCTGCTCTTTGATTTTTTCCAGCTCGGACTTGATCCGGACCGCCGCCTCCGAAATCTCGGCGTCGCTTCCCTTGGAGGCGAGCGTGTTCGTCTCGCGGACCATCTCCTGCGTCAGGAAGTCGAGCCGGCGGCCGATGGCTCCGCCCTCCTTCAGGATCTGCCGGCAGGTCCCGACGTGGGCCGTGAGGCGCTGAAGCTCCTCGCTGATGTCGCACTTGTCGGCGAAGAGCGCGATCTCCTTGGCCAGGTCCGCCTTGGAGCCCTCGAGTCCCCGCGACGCGAGCACCGCGCCGACGCGCTCATCGAGCTTCTGCTGGTACGCCTTGAGGACGCCGGGGGCCCGGACGAGGATCCGCTGGGACGCCGAATCGATCGTGTCCAGCCGGGCCAGGATGTCCTTGCGGATGCCGGCTCCCTCGTTCGCGCGCATCCGCGCGAGATCGCCGAGGGCGCGTTCCACGAGTCGCCGGGCGGAGGTCCACGCCTGCCCGATCCGGTCCGTTTCCGGTTCCGCGGAATTCCACGCCTGGGGCACCGAGAGGACCGCGTGAAAGGGGACGGGCTCCTTGAGCCCGATCGATTTCCGGATGGCGTCGAGGCGCCGGTAGAATTCCCGGAGGCGCCGCGGGTCGGGCTGGGCGCCCGGGTCCGGGCCGACCCGCTTCACCGTGACCGAGACGTTGACGCTGCCGCGGGCCATCCGCGAGCGGACGAGGCGGTCGATCTCCCCCTCGTAGCGCGACATATGCTCCGGAAGGCTGACCTTCACCGACAGGAAGCGGTGGTTGACGGACCGCGTTTCCACGTCGATGTCGAACCGGCGGCCGCGCCCGGAGGCCCGGCCGAATCCCGTCATGCTGTTCATCGATCAGGGTTGTCCCGGCGGCGGCGCGGTGGTTTCGGTCCGTCCGGGCACCATGCCCTCCTTCTTTCCGCCCCCGCTCGTGGCCATGAAATTGATCAGGACCGCCAGGACGAGGAAGGCGACCGCGAGCCCGATGGTGAACCGGTTGATGTGCTGTCCCGCCTTGGTTCCGAAGAAGGTGTCGCTCCCCATGCCGCCGAACGCCCCCGCGAGCCCCTCGCTCTGCGACGGGGTGATCACGACCATGAAGATCAGCAGCAGGCAGACGAGCGCGAAGAGGATGCTCAACAGGACCAGCATGCCCTACTCCTTGTATCGGACGATTTTCAAGAAGGACTCGGCGTCCAGGCTGGCGCCGCCGACAAGGGCGCCGTCCACGTCCTCCTGCGCCATCAGGTCACGGATGTTGTCCGGCTTCACGCTCCCGCCGTAGAGGATGCGGATCCGCTCCGCCGCCTCGGGCCCCGCGATCCTCACCAGCGTGTTCCTCAGGAAGTGGTGGACCTCCTGGGCCTGGTGCGGGCTCGCCGTCCGCCCCGTACCGATGGCCCAGACGGGCTCGTACGCGAGGACGGCGCGGGCCGCGTCCCCGGGCGCGACGCCCTCGAACGCCTTCTGGGCCTGGCGTTCAACCACTTTTCGGGTGTCCCCCGCGGAGCGCTCCTCGAGAAGCTCCCCCACGCACACGATGGGGATCAATCCATGGGCCAAGGCCGCCCGGAGCTTTCGGTTCACCAGCTCGTTCGATTCGCCCATGATGTGGCGCCGTTCGCTGTGGCCCACGATCACGTGCGTGCAGCCCGCCTCGCGGAGCATCGGGGGAGAAATCTCGCCCGTGAACGCCCCCTTCGCCTCCCAGTGGACATCCTGCGCCCCGAGCCGGACGGCGGATCCGTCGAGAACTTCGCGCACCCTGCCGAGGGCAAGGTAGGGCGGGCAGACCAGGATTTCGACCCCTTCCACGGGGCGCTCGTCGAGTCCCTTCCGGATGGCCCGGGCGAGCGACTCGGCCTCCCCCAAGGTTCCGTTCATTTTCCAGTTGCCGGCGATCAGGGGGTGCCGCATCGGAACCGATCATTATGCGTTTCGCGCCGAAGGGGTCAATCGTAAACTGTTCCCGGCACTCGACTCTTCCCTCCGGAAGCCCAGCCGGGTATTATGAAGGCACCGGAGGAACCCCGATGAAAGCCCTGTCGGCCCTGCTCGTCCTGACCTTTCCGACCCTCGCGGCGGCGCAGGAGGGGCCCCAAGACCCCCTGAAGGACATCAAGATCGGGGATCGGGTGCAACTCGAGCTCCGCACGGGCTTCTCGATCCAGGGCCAGATCATTTCCACCGATCCCAAGATCACCGCGATCGAGAAGATGCCGGTGATCACCCTGGACGTCAGCTGGGAGTATCCCGAGCTGAGGGGGCACCTCGGCGTGGAGCGTATCCACATCAAGTCGGTCAAGAAGCTCCCCCGGCTTTCGGCCGCGGAACTCGAGGCGCGCGACAAGGCCCGGCAGGAAGCGCTGAAGAAGATGGGGGCCGAGGACATGGCGCGCCGGGCCCGCATGGCCGAGACCGACCTGGAGGTTGAAAAGGCGAAGAAGGCGGCGGAGAAAAAGGAGAAGGGCGAGAAGCTGAAGGGTGTCGGGGCCGACCTGGAAGCCAAGGCGGAGATGATCAAGAAGGGCGCCGAGCTCTACGCCAAGTTCCCGCCGTCGGAAGGCTGGGGCCCGGAGAAGGCGAAGGAAATCGCGCAGAAGACGATCACCAGGGTTCCGGCGACCGACGAGGAGCGCGAATTCATCTCCAACATGGACGTCTGGCTGCAGTACCAGAACTACCTCAAGGAGAAGGAAAAGGCGGCCGTCGAGGAGGAGAAGCCCGCTCCCGCGCCGAAGAAGGAAGAGGCTCCGAAGCCCTAGCGGCCCTCCGGCGGCGGGGAAAAGGCCCGGGGCCGCGCGCCGGCCCCCGACCCAACCCCCGCGGTCCGTCCGCCACCGACCCTATTGGACTACCGCGGCATCACGCTCGATCCCTTCCAGGAGGAGGCGATCGGGCACATCAACCGGGGCGCCTCCGTTCTCGTCGCCGCCCCCACCGGCGCCGGAAAAACTCTCGTCGCGGAATACGCGGTCGAGAAATGCGTCGCCGAGGGGGCCCGCGCCATCTACACGGCCCCGATCAAGGCGCTCTCCAACCAGAAATTCCGCGACTTCACCGCCCTCTACGGCGACCGCGTGGGGATCAAGACCGGCGACGTCACGCTCAACCCCGACGCCCAGATCATCCTCATGACGACGGAGATCTTCCGCAACACGATCTTCGAGTCGCCCGAGAGTTTCCACGACGTCCGCTACACGGTCTTCGACGAGATCCACTACCTTGACGACATCGAGCGCGGGACCGTGTGGGAGGAATCGATCATCTTCGCCCCGCCCCACATCCGTTTCCTCTGCCTCTCCGCGACGGTGCCGAACGTGGGGATCCTCGCCGACTGGATCCGCCAGGTCCGTCCCGAGACGCCGCTCGAGGTGGTCCTCGAACCCCACCGGCCCGTCCCCCTGCGCCACCTGATCTGCGTGCCGGGGCTGGGCGTGAAGCGGCTGGAACAGCTGGAGAAACTGGAGGGCGGGGCCGATTTCGCCGCGTGGTTCCGGAAGACCGGCGCGGACGTCAATCCCAACGCCTGGCGCGCCCGGCTCGTCGACCACCTCGCGGAGGAGGACCGGCTTCCCGCGCTGTGGTTCGCCTTCAACCGCCGCGAGTGCGAAGAATTCGCCCACCTCGTCCGCCGACCCCTCCTCGACGAGGCCGGGCGGCGCGAGATCGTGGGCCTGTACGACGATCTCATCGCGCGGTTCGACATCCCGCGGAAGGATCCCACCGTCGGAATGCTCCGGTCGCTCCTCTCCCGCGGCGTCGCCTACCACCACGCGGGGCTCCTGCCGACGCTCAAGGAGGTTGTGGAGCGGATCTTCACGAGCGGCCTCCTGAAGCTCATCTTCGCGACGGAGACCTTCGCGGTCGGCGTCAACATGCCGGCGCGGACGGTCGTCTTCAACACGCTCCACAAATTCGACGGCGTGCGCGTGGCGTACCTCCGGACCCGGGAGCACCACCAGATGGCGGGCCGCGCGGGCCGGCGGGGCATCGACGAGGAAGGCTTCGTCTACTCCGTCGCGGAGTGGCCGCGGATGCGCGCGAACCAGATTTGGCGCGTCCTCCACGGCGAGATCGAGCCCATCAAGTCGCAGTTCAACCTCTCCTACGCGACGCTCCTCACGCTCTACGAGCACCTCGGCGACAAGGTCCTGGCGGCGGCGGAGAAATCGTTCGCGAACTTCCAGCCCGCCGGGACGAATCCCTCCAAGCGGAACTTCGAGCACAAGCGCGGGCAGATGAAGAAGAAGCTCCAGGTGCTCCGGCGGCTCGGATATCTCAAGGACCGGTCCCTCACGCCGAAGGGACGCTTCGCGAAACAGATCCAGGGCTACGAGCTGCAGGTGTCGGAGCTCCAATTCCGGGGAATCCTGCGCGACCTGGGCGAGACGGAGCTCGCCGTGCTCTTCTGCGGCGTCACGTACGAGTCGAAGAAATCGGACTGGCACCGGAAATCGGATTCGCCGCGCCTCCGCTGGCTGCGGAAGACCGCGTACCGCGCCGTGGACGAGATCCTGCGCGCCGAGGACGAGGAGGATCTCGAGGACCGCACGAAGGAGCCCGACTTCCGCCTCCAGAGCGCCGTGACGGCCTGGGCCGAGGGGTGCACCTGGGCGGAACTCGAGGCGCACACGGGGGCGAGCGACGGCGATCTCGTGCGCCACTTCCGGCTGGCGATCCAGCTGCTGCGCGCGACGTACCACGCGCTTCCCGCCGACGACCCCGCCCGGCCCCGCCTGAGGGGCGCCCTCGGGCGCCTCAACCGCGACGTTGTCGACGCCGAGCGCCAGCTCCGACTCGGAGTGGCCGATCTCGCTCCGCCGGAGCCCGGGCCGGCGGCGGAGTTCCACGTCGAAGGCGACGAGCTCTGAAAAGTATTTTCAGCGGATCGGACCCTGTCGCTTTACATCAAAGTAATGCGGGGTATAATCTCGATGATTGTAAGGTGGACAATCCTTTCCCCTGTTCGCACTGCCGGGAAGACCGGAGAGGAGGGCCCTGATGGGAGACGCTGACTCACAAAAGAGCGAACCTCCAGGTTCGCGCCTGCCTGCCTCGATCACCCTCGAAATCCGCCGCCACATCCGGGACCTGACCTCCGAAAGTTTCGAAGTCCGCTCGGAGTCCGTCTCGTGCCTGGAAAAATTCGGGGAACAAGGGGCGGAGGCCCTCGTCGAGACGCTCCTCAAGAAGCCCCTTCGCCTGGATTTCCTGCGCGGTTTCGAGGAGGCGTTCGAGGAGATCGGCAAACCCTGCGCGCGTGTCGTGCTCGGCGGCCTGTCCCGCCTCCGGGAGATCCGCCGCGCCGAGGACGTCTACCTCGTCGAGCTCTTCGTCGAGGCGCTCGGGAACCTGGGGGATCGCCGCGCCGCCCCGGCCGTGGCGGCCCAGCTCGGCAAGCTCAACCGCCGCATCCGGAGCAACCATCACC
>DATHFI010000456.1:0-4219 GCA_035490275.1 Planctomycetota bacterium | reverse complement strand
GGTGCCGCCGCTGCAGCAGCAGGCGCCGACGCTCCAGCTCGCCCTTCCGGACCGCACCGGAGGCCGTCCGGTTCTCGATCGGGATCTCGAGCGAAATCCCCGCGATCCACGAATACGTGCCGGCCGACCGGAGCTCGTCCGCCGCCCTGCTGAAGCGGTCCTCGATGCCCGTGAACGATCCCGAGGCGATCGCGTTCAATCGCGGCAGCGCGTCGTTGCGCGCCTTCTCGATGATCCGCTCCTGGCTGTCGATCTGGACGAAGACCTGCCGGTACTCGGGCCGCTTCTCGAAGGCCTCCCGGAGCCCGCGCTCGATCGCCGCCCGCTCGTCCAGCTCCGTCTCCGGTACCGGGGGCGCGTCGATCGGCAGGATGGAGACCTCTTCATGCAGGAGCGCGGGATCGACAAGCCTTTTCAGCCGGTCCATCGCGTCCTGCACGGCGTTCTCCGCCGTGAGGATGCCCTCGACCTGGGAAGCCACCCCCGCCTCGGCCTCCGTCACGTCCACCCTCGCGAGGACGCCGCGGGCGAGCCGGCGCTTGTTCTCCGCGAGGAGCTTCCGGGCGAGCTCCAGGGCCTGGTCGCGAAACCGCTTCAGCTCGATCGCCGAGACCAGCGCCCAATAGGCCTCCTGCACGGAGAAGACGGTGTCGCCCAGCATCTTCTCGAACTGGTCGACGGAGAGCCGCCGGGCGTTTCGCGCCAGGAGGATCGGCGATTGGTTGGCCGCCTCTCCCGCCCCCTGCAGGACCGGCACGGCCAGCGTGAGACCCAGCGACTCCTGCCAGACCGGGTTCAGGGTGGCGTAGCTGGAATTGGTCTGCTGGCGGTTGAAGGAGTAGTTCAGGTCGACCACGGCTCCGATGGGCAGGGTGCGGCGCATCCCCGTCCTGAGGAGGACGCTGTCATCAATGACCACCGGCGCCCCCGCCAGCAGCGAGGAAGCCGCGAGCCGGTTGCGACTGGTGGCGGTTTCCGCATAGAACACATAGTCGAAAGGTCCGAGGGCGGACTGGATGGCCTGATCGTCGATCCAAGGCTGGTATCGGGAGATCTCGACGTCGATGTTGTGATTCAGGGCGAGGTCGATGCACTCGCGCAGTGAAAGGCGCATCTCGGCAGACTTTGTCCGGCCCTCCTGGCCGGCCTGCGCCGCTACGGGCAGGGCCAGGACGACCGACATTGCGAACCGGCTGAGCTTCATGTCTCGATGAACTATGCCGTTTCCTCAATATCGCGAAGGCGGCGGGCCATACCCGCGCCCATGCGTCAAGCCGTCGGAGGGTCTGATAATGTGAACGATGCTGCGCTCGATCAGGTTACGGGCGGGTGAAGAGCCAGGACGCCTTCGACGATCTGGGAGGTCAAGGATTCGGAATCATCACTTGGGCAGCTTCAGCGGCGTTCCATAAGCGTTCGTTTTTTCCGGCGACACCTTCTTGTCTTCAAGAATGGCCGTCACCGCCTCGACCACATGATTGACCGCCTTGTCGCCCTTCTTGCCGGCCGGATCGTTGTCGATCGCTCCCGAGTATCGGAGCACCCCTTTGGCGTCGATCACGAGGGCGTGGCACGTCGTCCGGACACCCAGGAGCACCGCGGTCGAGGCGTCGGTGTCCATCAGCCCCCTCGAATCGATTTTCCGGTCGGAAAGGAACTTGGCGACGGCCACGGCCTTCGCCTCGGTGTCGCTGCATACCGATAAATGGACGACTTTGGTCGAGCTCTTCTTGACGGTCGCGATCATGGCGGCCGTAATTCCATCGGCCACGCGCTTCGACACCGGGCAGGCCGGATCGGTCCACTGGAGAATCACGATCTGGTCCTTGAAGTCGGCGAGCCTCGCGATATAGCCGCCCGTGTCTCTGAGCTCGAACTCGGGCGCCGGTTTGCCGATCCTCGCCAAGGTCTGGACCTTGGGCGATGCCGCCTCCGTCAGATTGGCCGCGTATTCGCCGGGGGACAGGTCCCAGGCCTTCTTGCACGCCTCGCAGCAGAACCCGATGGGCTTTCCATCGTACACCGACAGGATGTCCTTCTTGATGAGCTTGCCTTTCATGACGGGGCAGGTCTTGTTGACCGCGGCCCGATCGTCCTGGAGGGTGAAAGCGGCTCCGCCGGTCCCCGCCGCGAGGGCGATGGCGAGAAAGAGCTTCTTCATGTCGGGTTCCCCTGAATCACCGTAACAGGTATAGGCGGAATTCATTGGCAGGAATGGGGAAATTCAGCCTCCCTTCCGATGCCCCCAGGGAATCGCCCGGCGCGCTCCGGTGTTTAAGTGATGGAGAGAATGAAAGGATTCTTATGGTTGGCAAGATAGATGATCAGTCGTTCGAGTCCACGGTGCTCGAGTCGGACACTCCCGTCCTCGTCGATTTCTACGCGACGTGGTGCGGGCCCTGCCAGGCGCTCGCTCCCTCCATCGAGGAAATCTCGAGGGACATGGAGGGCCGCCTCAAGGTCGTCAAAGTCGACGTCGACGAATCGCCCGCCGCGGCCTCGGAGTTCGGCGTGACGTCGATTCCGACGCTCGTCCTCTTCAAGGGCGGCCAGGAGGTCTGGCGGCGGGTTGGCTCCGCGCCCAAGCGGACCCTCGTCGACGAGCTCGCGAAGGCCGTCTAACCCGGCTGGAACCACGGGGCTGGAACCTCTAAATGCCCCCAAGGGGATCTATCCCCAAACGTAAGGAATTCGGCCCGGCCTCTTGTCAGTGAAACCCACCGTTATCAGGAGCGATCCCGGCGATGTCTAGACGATGGCCGTCCCTGTGAAGTCCAAAAGCTTGGGGAGGTGCCGTTCCATCAGCGGGAGCGTCACTTGAACGGCACGGTCGGAGCAGTCAGATTGCAATCCAACTGCTGAATCCGCCACGGGGCAAGTCGAAATCGGGCCATCCTATGCGTATAGTGACTTGGGGAGCTCGAGGTGAGGAATGCGCGACCTCGTTGTGGCTCAGAAAGAAAAGTCGAACGGGGCCATGCGGCGACCCTGCCGGACCTTGGCGGCGGCACTCCTCGCCGTGAGTTCGTGCACAGGGGTGATTCAACCCCGGCTCAAGCCGGGCGATCAGACGCCAGGAGCGGTCGTCCTAAAGAACTCCCCAAGCGATGAGGGGGAGATTCCCTCCGGCCCGGCGGGCTGTCTCGGCGTTCCGTACCTGAGGCATGACAACCGCGTCACTTCGGTGAAGTTTCACCCGGACGGGAACACGCTGATCAGCGGCGGAGACGGCATGACCCGTTTCTGGGATCTCAAAACGGGCCGGGAAATGAAGCGATGGAAAGGGTGGGGTGGGTCTCCGGTCGCCATCAACGGCTCAACGCTTCTCATGGATGCGTACGGCCGGGCCTATGTCTATGACCTTGATTCGGGGAAACGGGGATTGTGCATATCGACGCCGAACAGGGTCCATGCGATGGCGCTCCATGTCGGGGCCAAGCGTGCCGCCATGGGTGGGGCGGACGAGAGCACCGGGTCGGATGTCTTCCTCAAGCTCTATGACTTGGAGACAGGAAAGGAACTTAGCGACTTGAAGGGCCATTCGGGGGACGTGACGGGCGCGATCTTCTCACCGGACGGGCTCACGCTCTATTCCTCCAGCGCGGATCAGACGATCCGTGCTTGGGACGTCCGCGCGGGAAAAGAGATTCGATCCATCGAAACCGGCTCTCCCATCCGGGCCCTGGATCTCTCTCCTGATGGTAAGCGCCTGGCTACCGCTGAAGATCGCGACGAGGCTTCCAAAGTCCGGATCTGGGACGCGGCGACCGGTGCCGAGGTCAAGTCTTTGGAGCTGTCGAACACAGTCGTCGGCTGCGTGGCATGGTCCGGCGATGGGGAGACGATCGCCGCCGCTACCGGGAATCGGACCGGCCTTGATACACGTCATCGGATCCGCGTCTGGTCGACTTCCACATGGAAGGAAAGATGCACCATTGAGAGAACGCACCACACCACCGGCATCGCCCTCTCGCAGGACGGCAAGCTCGTCGCGACCGCGGGATATGGATGCCGGGTCCGCCTGTGGGACGTTTCAACCGGACATCCCAAACATGAGACCGGTCCAGGACACGACGCGGACGTGAGTTCGATCGCCGTATCCGAAGACGACAGGATCCTAGCATCGGGAAGCGAAGATGGGACGGTGAGAATCTGGGACGTGCTATCTCGCAAGCAGATCCTGAAGCTGGACGGTCCCCAGATCGGCGTCCACACGGTA
>DATHFI010000455.1:0-8129 GCA_035490275.1 Planctomycetota bacterium | reverse complement strand
AAAACTCCCAGGAGCCCGGCTCCGCCCGGTCGGCCGCTCTGAACGCCCTCAAAATCTTGAAGGCCCTTCCGGCCCCGGACCGCCTCTTGATCCTGACCCGGGATCGCAACCCCCGCCTCGCGGTCGAGACGGCTTGGCTCCTGGCCCAAGCCGCCCCCGACGTGCTCCGACCCGAAATGGGCCGGCTCCTCTCTGACGAGGAGGCGTGCCGAGATTCCCGAATGGGGGACGTCCTGGAGCGCATGAAGTCACCGGATCTGGTCCCACTCCTCATGAAAGCATTCACCGAATTCGAAGACGCCCGCAGATCTGTCGCGGCGGCACTCGTGGGCCCAACGGGGAACGCCGCCATCCCCGCGCTCAGGGCCCTCCTCCAGGACGAAGACGAGGCCTTGCGCAGAGAGGCGACCAGGGTGCTCGGTGACCTTCACGCCGCTGAAGCGCGGGCCGATTTCATGACCCTCCTCGACGATCCTGATGAGCGCGTCCGATACGCGGCCCTGAAATCCCTTTCGATGATCGGATTCGGCACGGACTTGGCGCCCATCCGGGCCTTGGCGCACGACCCGAAGGAGGGGATTCGTGTCGCCGCGGTATCCCTGCTCCGCGGTCATTGGGTGAAGGAGTCGATACCGGAACTCCTGTCGATCCTGGATGATCCGGAGTCCCGCGTCGCCCGGGAAGCGGCGGAGACCCTTGTCGAAATGGGGAGTCGGGAATTGATTCCGAAGCTTCTCTCGTGGCTGGACTCGGCCAATTTCGAAAGAATCAGTCTCGCCGGCGACCTCCTGGCGGTATTGCGCCCTCCGGAGGCGGCGCCGCGCATTCTCGCCATGCTGGAAGACAGGGATTCCTACATCCGGTCGTGGGGGGTGACCCTGGTCGGAACTACGGGGATGAAGGACCGCGCCCGACGGTTGATTCCTCACCTCGGCGAATATCGGATTGGCGACGACGCCGTGCTCGCGATCGTTTCCCTCCAGGCGCGCGAGGTCATTCCTGACCTCGTGGGACTCCTGCACTCACCCGACGTCGTGACTCGCGGGTCGGCATTGGCCGCCTTGATGGGGCTCGGGGCGGTCGATGCCGTTCCGGGAATCCGGGGCCTGCTTGGAGATCCCGATGGCGAACTCCGGGGGCAGGCCGCGGAGGCCCTGGGTCAATTCCGGGATCACAGGGCCGTGCCGCGATTGGTCGACCTTCTCAAGAGCCCCGATCCGTTTCTCCGCAGAAGGGTGGTGGATGCGTTGCGCGGCATCGGGGACCCGACCGCGGCCCCGGCCCTGGTGCCCCTGCTGAAGGATGGCGTGTATGGGGTGCGATGCGCGGTCTTGCACGCGCTGGGGGAATTGCGGAGCGCGGAGGCGGTCCCGGACCTGCTCCGAATGCTGCGCGATCCGGGGAGGCAAGCCCCCGCGCCCATCATCGAGGCCTTGGGCCGGATCGGATCGCGGGAAGCGGGCCCGGATCTGATCGGTTGGCTTCAGGATGAACGATATTGGAGCGACACGGCGCCGGCCCTCGCGAGGCTTCGAATTCCGGAGGCTCTTCCCGCGTTGCGCGCCCTCCTCACACGGAAGGAGGCTGCGGATTCCGAAATCATCGCCGAAGCGCTCGCCGATCTCGGCGACTCGACGGTGCTCGAGTCTCAATTCAAGAAGGGCTCCGAGGCGGCGGCCCGAATCCTGTGCGAGCGCGGAGATTCGCGGGGGGTGCCGGGATTCCTGAAGCACCTGGACTCCTCATGGCGGGTGAGGCCGGACCTTCTCAACGCGGTGCGGAACCCCGCCGGATGGAAGGCCCTGAAGGAGGTCCGCGTCAGGGGGCGGATTGAGACATCACGCACGACTCTTCTGGAACTGTTGGCGGGGGCGGCCGGACTCCAGGTACGGGTGGAGACGGGGACCACTTACGACGAATGTGCGTGGCCGAGTCGATTCGGCAATTTCGGATATCGGACCGGCAGTGCGACGCTCGTTGAGGCCCTGACTGACGTCCTGAGTCGGGATCGGGGTTGGGAGCCGGGATGGGATTTCATCTTGGAGAAGGACCACCTCCGCGTCCTTCCGCGGGCGAGAGCCCTCGAGTTCTGGAAGCAGTGGTGGGCCGACGAGCAGGCGAAGAAGAAGTGAGGATGGAATCAAGAATCAGGAATCAAGAATCAAGATTCCGGAACTACGAACAGAAATGTGGAGCGGACGTCGCGCCAATTACGGTGAGGTGAGCCGCCTTCCTCATCCACAATCTACAATCGGTCCATGCCCGACGACGTTCTGATCATCGATGATTCCGATCGCTACGGACGTCTTCGTCTCATTTCCTGGTGGCGCCAGGAGAAACTCTCCGCGGCGAAGATCCTCGTCGTCGGCGCGGGAGCCCTCGGCAACGAGGTCCTGAAAAATCTCGCCCTCCTCGGCGCCGGCCGGGTCTTCATCATCGACTTCGACAGGATCGAGGCCACGAACCTCACCCGCTCCATCCTCTTCCGCGCCGGGGACGCGGGCCGCTCGAAGGCGGAGCGCGCCGCCGACGCCGTCCGCGCGCTCAACCCCGACGTGCGCGTCCGCGCCCTCGACGGCAACGTGATCACCGACCTCGGGCTCGGCGTCTTCGCCGAAATGGACGTCGTCATCGGCTGCCTCGATAACCGCGAGGCGCGCCTCTGGATCAACCGCCAGTGCTGGCGGGTGGGACGGCCGTGGGTCGACGGCGCGATCCAGGAGATCAGCGGCGTCGCGAAGGTCTTCGTGCCGCCGGAAAGCGCCTGCTACGAGTGCGCCATGACCGAGGCCGACTACCGCCTGCTCAACCTGCGCTACTCGTGTCCGCTCCTCCGGCGCGAGGATCTCGCCGAAGGGAAGGTCCCGACCGCGCCGACGATCGCCTCGATAATCGCCGGCCTCGAAACGCAGGAGGCGCTGAAACTGCTCCACGCGCTTCCCGTCCAGGCGGGGGCGGCGCTCGTCTTCAACGGCGAGTCGAACAACTTCTACACGACGCGATTCCAGCGCCGGGAGGATTGCCTCTCGCACGAATCGTGGCCGGCGGCGACGCCGGTTCCGTTCGGCGCGTCCAGCCCCGCGGCGGCCCTCTTGAAACAGTCGGGCGGCTCGAGCCTGCTCCTCATCCGCGATCTGCTGGTGTCGCTCTCATGCCCGGCGTGCGGGGTGCGGAAGATGATCCTCAAGGCGCTCCAGCTCGTTTCCCACAAGGAGGGCGTCTGCGCCACGTGCGGACAGGTGATGAGGACCGAAATCGTGCATGAGGTGGCCGCGGAGAGCCCGCTCGCCGCGGAACCGCTCCTCAACCTGGGCGTGGCGCCCTTCGACATCGTCCAGGTGAAGTCGCCGAAGGGAGTCGTCTTCCTGAGGCTCGAAGCCGACCGGGATGCGGTTCTCCGGTGGACCTAGACTTCGGTTCAAACGGGTGATACAAACGGAGAGGACGTCATTCGATTTCCGGTAACGGTGTACACGGCGTTCCGTCCTATACTCAGGCGGATCGCACGGGAGGTTCCCATGGCGGAAGGCGACGGCATCCAGGTCACGTTCCTCGATCAGACGGGCGCCAAGAGCGTCAAGGCGAAGATTTCGCCGACCGTCACGGTCAAGAAGATCCTCCCGAACATCATCACGAAGATGCAGCTGCCCGTCACCGCGCCCGACGGGACGCCGATGTCCTACTCGCTCGACCACAAGGAGGGCGGGCGGCGCCTCCAGGAAGGCCAGTGCCTTCCCGACGCGGGGGTGAAGGAGGGCGACCACCTGATCGTCTACCCGGAGATCGTCGCGGGATCCTGCTGAGGTTCCACCGAAGGGGCCGGAGGCATCCTGAAGAAGCTGGGTATCCTGCTGGCGATCGCCGCGCTGATCTACATCGGGATCGTCGCGTTCTAACCACCTGCGGTGAAGCCCATGGTTTTCTTCGACACTCCCAGGAGTCGCCGCCTCGCGGCCGACGCCGAGGCGATGAAGGCGCTGCACGAGCAGTCGTCGATCATCGAGTACCAGGCCCACGGCGACCCGCCCGAGCGATATCTCGTCACCTTCCGCGGACGCGGACTCGTCCGTCGCACCGAGGCGGATCCTGTCGAGGTCGCGGACGTCCACCGCGTCGAGATCCGGCTCGGGATCGACTACCCTCGGAGCCGGCCCGACCTGCAGTGGCTCACGAGCATCTACCACCCCAACATTTCCGCGGTGGGCGCGGTCTGCCTCGGCGGCTACAGCACGAGCTGGGCCCCGAGCCTCGGGCTGGCCGAGCTCGTCGAGATGCTCTGGGAAATGGTCCGCATGTCCAACTACGACCCCAAGAGCGCCTATAACTACGCCGCGGGGCGCTGGTGCGAGACGCAGAGACAGTTCGATTTCCCGATCGACCCCCGGAGCATCCGCGACCGGCTCGGCCGGACGGTCGGCGCGAACGTGATCAAGCTCGACCTCGGAAGCGAGCCCGTGCGGCCACCTCCTCCGCCTCCGATCAGCCCCCGGTCGGCCCCCGCGCCGGCTCCGGCGGACGATGTCCTGATCATCGACGACGCGAGCCCCGAACCCCCGCGCCCGCCCCGGCCGAAGGACGACGACATCCTCATCATCGAGTGAGGGAATGGAGGACGCGTCATTCGGCGAGCTGGAAGAACTCCGGATCGCCGAGCCCTCGGAAAAGCTCATCCCGACCCTCGATCCGAACCGGACGGTCCAGGCGATGGGGACGGTCGCGGGCGACGATCTCCACATCTTCCTGCGCGAGGAGACGCTCCGCGAGATCGTGACGTACGCGAAGTCGGACCTCCGGCGCGAACTCGGCGGCGTCCTGCCGGGGTCTTTTCACCAGTATCGGAGCCGCCTCTGGGTGGGGATCGACGGCTACATCCGGGCGCAGAAGTACGTGAACACCGCGGCGAGCTTCAAGTTCACGCACGATTCGTGGAGCGCGATCTCGCGGGAGAAGGAGGCGCGGTTCGCGGATATGCCTCTAGTGGGTTGGCAGCACACGCACCCGGGGTACGGCGTCTTCCTGTCGGGAATGGATCTTTTCATCCAGAACAATTTCTTCAACCTGCCGTACCAGGTGGCGCTTGTCGTGGATCCCCGGGCGGACACGCTCGGATTCTTCCAGTGGAAGCGGGGCAAGGTGAGCCCGTGCGGGTTCTTCTACGTCCGCGACCGGCCATAGACGGTTCAGGGAGGATCCATCCCGACCCACGGTCCGGAAAGGGCGGTTCCGGCGATAGGCGGGGTCGCCGGGGCCGCGTCCCGGCCCGCGGCGGGGGCGGGTTGGATTTTGTTGCGAATTATGCAGTGAAATCGTTAGAATTTCGGTACACATACTGGGACACGCAAGTTCATATATCAGGAGGGATCGGATGAAGGCATTCATGGCGGTGGCGACGGTTCTGTTCATCGGTTGGGCTCAAGTCGACGCGGCGGCGCAGTGATGCGGAAGCTCGTCTTCCTCCGGTGGAGGATCGGGCAGTGCGTCGCGGTGGTGGAGCACGGGCAGTACCGCTGAAAAGCCCAGCGCCGATATCATCCTGAAGTACTTCTTCCCCTCGGCCGAAGTCAAACCCGTCAGCCTGAAGGCCGCCCTGGAAAAGGTCAAGAACGTCAAGTCGGTCGACCTTCCCGAGGGTTCGCGCACGGCGGTCGTGACCTTCACGGGCAAGTGCGACCAGCTCGGCTCGCTCGAAACGGCCTCCCTCAACGCCGGAGTCCCGGCCCTCGTGCTGAATCATGCCCACGTCGTCCTGACCCTGAAGCCCCTCAAGGGCGCCGACCTCAAGGGCGCGCGCGAGGAGCTCAGCTCGGTCGATGGCGTTACGGGGATCACCTCCTCGGCGGCGGGCCTGGAACTGCACGCGGACCTCGAGAAGCTGACGATCGAGAACCTCAAGGCCGCGGCGGCCCGCAAGAACTGCGAAGTCGTCGTGAACCAGACCTTCGAGTACGTGAAGTACAAGGTCGTCGAGGGAGAGTTCGGCGCCTACCGCATGGGCGCGGACGGCCTCAAGGGCGTCATGGTGGTCCGCGAAGAGGGCGACAACACCCTCGGGATGTGGATCAACAAGGCGATGGTGAGGACCGAGCAGCTCGAGAAGATCAAGGACGTGAAGGTCGAGCGCCAGTAATCCAAACGATTCCGGAAAAGGCGGGCCCCAATAAGGCCCGCCTTTTTCTTTTGTCGCGCGCAAGCTTGGGCGCTAGAGTAGCGTCCCGGAAACCATGAAGCACCTCGCGATCCTGGCCGCCGCGTTCCTCGCCGGTTGCGGGTCCGCGGCCGACGTGGCGCCCGCCGCGCCCGCAGCCGTGGTGGTCGAAGAGATCTCCGTCATCCCTCCCGGATCTCGCGGGGAGACCGCTTGCGCGCGCTGCCACATGGAGGTGTACGCCGGCCACGTGTGCGGACGGACCGTCCCGTGCCGGTTCTGCGGGCGGGAAATCGGCGCCGGGCACCGCCACATCCTCGAATGGACCTGCGTGCCTTGCCATCGGACGTACTCCGCTTCGCACGTCTGCCTGGACGCCCGGACCTGCCCGACGTGCCGTCCCACCGGCCTGCGCCGGATGCCGCCCCGGGCCTGCGACGGCTGCGGCGGCGTCCTGACCGCCACGCGCGCCCGGCCGGCCACGACCTACTGCGCGGAATGCAACCAGGAAGCCGCGCCCGGCCACATCCATGGCAAGACGGTGTACTGCGGGACGTGCGAGCGCGAAGCCGGGGCGAACCACGTCCACGGCGCCACCAGGATGTGCTCCGACTGCGGCCGCGAGGTCGCGCCCGACCACCAGCACGGCGTGACGGCCTTCTGTCCTGCCTGCGGCCGCGACCAGGGTCTCGAACACAAGCACGGCCTCACGGCCTGGTGCCTCCGGTGCCATGCGGAAAAAGTGGAGCCGCATACCGTTCATCATTAGCAGTCAGCAGTCAGCACTCAGCATTCAGCACTCGGCCGGACGATCACTTCGCGAATGCGGGACGGTTTGCGGCAACGTGAATCGCGGACGGCTGAATGCGGATGGCTGATTGCTGGCCTAAGGCAATCTTCCTACTATCGCCTTGAAGAATTCCGGCGCAATGTCATAGAGGGCGTCATCCAGAACGACGAGGAGGTTGCCGCCCGCGTGAAGCAGGATGCAGATCCACAACCGTTCCCGCTTCACGAAGGCCCAGGTCAGGATCGCGCCCGCGACCAGGTAGTGGGCCATCCACCACGGCTTGCCGTACACGAGGTGGAGGACGTAGAAGAGCGCCGCGCCCGCGGCGATCGCGCCCCGATCGCCGTATCCCGCGCGCAGCGCCGGCGTGAGCAGGCCGCGGTAGACGAATTCCTCGACCAGCGGGGCGGCCACCCCGGCGCACAGGAGGTAGAGACCCCAGCCGTGAAATTCCCGGGTCTCGAAGGGCCATTCCCCGATCGGCACCTTGAACAGGCGGATCGCGGCGACGGCGACGGCCATCAGCACGCCGGAAAGAACCACCAGGCCCGCGACGAGACGGAGCGTCCACACCGCGTCCTCGCGAAACGGGCCCCGGGCGAGGCCGAGGTCGCGCGGCGTCGCGGCGCGCCAGTGCAGCATGGCGAAGGCGGCGATCAGGGCCGAGGCGGCGCGAAGTCCGTAGTGGGCGAGGATGCCCCATCCGGGGGAGGCGAACTTCTCCATCGACCAGGTCCGGAGGGGCCCGATCGTGAAATAGTAGATCAGGACGTCGGCGGCGAAGGCGACGAGGGCGATGGGGACGAGCGGGCCCGCCGGGGCGGACCTGCCTTCTTCTGCGGCCATGCGGGGGAGGGCGGCCCGCGTCAGCGCCGGCCGGTCGAGTAGGAGAAATCCTTGACCTTGGTCTCGAGATCGAGCGGGTTGGTCGCGGACGCCATCATCATCTGGTAGGTGATCTTCTTCTGGATGTAGAGGTTGTAGAGGAAGTCGTCGAGCAGGATCATCCCCTCCTTGGCCCCCGTCTGGATCGCGCTGATGATCTTGTGCGTCTGGTTCTCGCGGATCAGGTGCTGGACGGCCGGGGTGACGATCATGATCTCGAACGCCGCGATCACGCCCTGCTCGTCGGCCTTCGGAAGCAGCGCCTGGGAGACCACCGAGAGGAGCGCCGTCGAGAGCTGGGCCCGGACC
>DATHFI010000454.1:0-4847 GCA_035490275.1 Planctomycetota bacterium | reverse complement strand
CCCGATCGTCCCCTTCTGCGGCCAGTCCTTGGTGTCTTTATGGTGATTGGTTTTCAACAGAGCCAGTCCAATGTCCAAAGCCCAAAGTCAGGACCCGAAGCTAGGCGTCGGCACCTATTTTGGAAACCCTGCTTGATCTTTGTAATTTATAAGTCATAATTTACAAGTTGAGAGAGGGGACCCCATGCGACGACGGAGAGGGACTCTCGCCGCGGGGCCGCTCGCGGCGGTCTCCATGGCGCTCATGGCTTTACCCGCGGCTTGGACCCAGCCTCCCCGGCTGATCCTGAGCGGCGTCCTCTCACCCCTCGCCCGAACCCCCTCCTCCCTGGGACGCGGCCTGACCGGCGGCGGCACGCGCTCCGCCGAGGAGCTCCAGCGCGAGCTCGATTACGAGAAGAGCAAGAACCTGGAAAAGGACGCGCAAATCGCCAAGTACAAGGAACAGATCGAGGCCCTGACCTCCGCCCGCCAGACGATCCGCGATCCGAAGTACACCACCGTCTCCGCCGGCGTGGTCGTCCAAATCGATAGTTCGATGTGGCGGCGCACGTTCGTCATCGACGCGGGATCCTCCAAGGGCATCCGACAAGGCCAGCCGGTCCTGTGGCACAACCACCTGATCGGCTTCGTCGGCATCGTCGGACCGTGGTCGAGCCGCGTCGCCCTCATCACCGACCCCAAGGTTGTCGTCGGCGCGATGGCGGTCGCCCGCGCCACCGGTGGGGCTTCTCTCCCCGGCCGCGATCTCTGCGTCCTCGAGGGAACGGGCGGAGCGATGGCCTCCCTCAAATGGGCCTCCGCCGACGCCACGGCCGGGGATGGCGCCACGGTCGTGACAAGCCCCGACCCCCATCGGGGCATCCCCGAGGGCCTGCTGCTCGGACGCGTCACCGGCGTGTCGCGCGTCCGCGGTCCGTTCGCCTGCCCCCAGGTGCAGCCGTTCGTGGATATCCGCGGCGTCGATTCCGTCCTCGTGCTGGTGAAGATCGACCCATGAAGAGCTACGGATCCCTCCGGCTCCTGGCCGTCGGGGCGGCCGCGCTCATCCTGGAGATGACGTTGCTCGCGGACGTCGCGTGGGCCGGGGCGCGCCCGGATCTCCTCGTCGCCCTCGTCGCCTTCGCCGCGCTCTTCGCGGCCGAGCCGTCGCCGGCGCTGGCATCGGCCTGGGCGCTCGGGCTCCTTCGCGATCTCGCCACGGCCGGACCCCTGGGCCAGTATGCCCTCATCTATCTCGTCCTCGGCTGGGCCATCGCGGGACTCCGGCCGGTCCTCTTCCGCGAACATCCCTTCACCCAGGCCGCCGTCGGCGGCATTGCGGCGGGGTTCGCGGGCCTCGCCTCGGCGGCATGCACCTCCGCCTTCACCGGTGGCGTCCCGCTCGGGATGTGCCTCGCGCGGAGCGGCTCCTCCGCCGCGGTGACGGCGCTCCTCGCCCCGTTCCTGATCACCCTCCTGGCGCGGGTGCGCTTCCTGGTGCGGTGATGCAACGGGATCGCGTGCTGCTCGTGGCGACCCTCCTCCTGCTTCCCCTCGGGGGGCTCGAGGCGCGGCTCGCATGGCTCCAGGTCCTCCGCCCCGGCGCCGCCGGCGGCGCCCTCCTGAACCGGTCGCCCGACCTCGCCCCCGCCGAGCGCGGACGGATTCTCGACCGGGAGGGCCGGGTGCTCGCGCAGGACACCTGGTCGTTCGACCTCCACGTGGTCGTGGAGGAATTCGAGCGCCGCACGCAGGCGCCCGAGGAGCTCGCGAAGCTCCTCGACCGGCCCGTCCCGGAAGTCGCCCAGGCGATCGAGGAGATCTACCGGAAGATCGAGAAACTGATGCAGCGCCGGCCCGAGCGGGAGAAGCCCCGAATTTACGCCCGCGAGCGCCGAACCCCCTACCCGCTCTTCAAGGCGATCTCCCGCGAGGCGGCCTACGCGATCGAAACGAATCCCGACCGGTTCCCGGGATGCGTCGTCCGTGAGGGCCTGCGGCGGATCTACCCGTACGGCGAGGTCGGCGCGCACGTGATCGGGTATCTCGGCCCCGCGACCGCCCTCAAGAACGCGCCGCCCCGGGAGGGCGAGGTCCCCAAGCCGTCGCGGTTCGACGCCCTCCTCAAGCAGGGCTACTTCAGCGAGGGATTCGAGGAGTGGATCGACGAGGACGACGTGGAATTCCTGGCGCGGCGGGGAATCTTCGACCAGATCATGGTTCCGATCACCGGGGTTGAGAAGACGTGGGACGACAAGTTGCGGGGCCACCCCGGCCTGGTGGTCCTCGAGCGGGATCCCGCGACGGGAAACAAGAACTGGGTCGAGCAGCTCAAGGCGCGGCCGGGCGAGGACGTGAAGCTCTCCGTCGACGCCGAGCTGATGAAAGACATCGCCGGAATCCTGGCAGAGGCGCGCGGCGAGGACGGCGAATCCAAGGTCGCCACCGCGATGGTCGCCGATCCCGCCACCGGCGAGATCCTGGCCATGGGCTCCAACGCCTCGTTCGATCCGAACGCCTTCATCCCCCCGACGCGCAAGGCCGACCTGGATCGCTACCTGGACGACCGCGGCCGCAAGCCCCTGCGAAACCGGTGCTCGCAAGGACAGGCGGAAGTCGCGCTCGGCTCGATCTTCAAGATCGTGAGCTCGGTCGCGGCCCTCCAGGAGGGACACGTCCGGCCTTCCGACACATTCGTCTGCAATGGGAAGTACCGCGCCGATCTCCCCTCCACCAACTGCTGGGTCTGGAACCGGTTCAAGACCATGCACGGCGAGGTCGCCCTCGCCTCCGCGCTGGAGCAGTCCTGCAACTGCTACTTCTATTCGCTCGCCGAGCGCGTGCCGCTGGGCGAGCTCTCCGCGTGGGCCACCCGCCTGGGATTCGGGACCCGCACGGGGATCGACCTCCCCTCCGAAGGCGACGGAAATCTCCCCTCCCCGCTGACGCATCCGAAATGGCGGATCGGCGACAGCTACTCCCTCTTCATCGGCCAGCACGAGCTGACCGTGACGCCGGTCCAGGTCCTGAAGATGATCTGCGCGATCGCGAACGGGGGCAACGCCGTCACCCCGCACGTGGGACCCGGCGAGTTTCCGGCCCGGCCGCTCGGGATCCGGCCCGAGAATCTCGCGGCGATCCGCGAGGGGCTGAACGCGGTGGTGCACGGAGAGCACGGGACCGCGCATGAGACCGAATTGCGGAACGTCGACGCGGCCGGCAAGACCGGCTCGGCCACCTGGAATGTCGCCCACCACCGGGCCCACGCCTGGTTCGCCGGGTACGCCCCCGCCGACCGTCCGCGCTACGCCATCGTGGTCCTCGTGGAGGACGGCGGCAGCGGAGGACACATGGCCGCCCCGCTCGCGGCGAAGATCGTCGCCCGTCTCCAGCGGGCGTCGGAGGGCCGATGAAGCTGAAGCGGCTCAACTGGACGATCCTCGCCAGCGCGCTGATGCTGACGGGATTCGGCCTCTATTCCCTCTCGATCCTCGCCTCTCCCGCGAACCTCGCGAGCGTTTCCGTGACGAGCGCCCACCTCGTGAAGCAATTCATCTTCCTCGGGGTCTCGTCTGGGCTCGCCTTCATCCTGCTTTTTCCCAGCTACACGGTGTCGCGCCGGTTTGCCTACCTGGCGTACGGGATCTGCGTCGCCGCGCTCGTGGGGCTCCTCATCTTCGGGCCGTACACGCGCGGAGCCCGGGGATGGATTCCGCTCGGCCCCATCAGCCTCCAGCCGGCCGAGTTCATGAAGATCGCCTTCGTCCTCGCGGTCGCCCGCTGGCTCGCCCTCGCGCACGAACTGGAATCCGCCAGGTCGCTCGCGATGCCGATTCTCCTCGCCGCGATTCCCACCGCGCTGGTCTTCGTCCAGCCGGATTTCGGCAACGCGATGCTCTTCTTCCCCGTGCTCCTCGCCATGCTCTTCATCGCGGGCGCGCCGCGGCGGCACCTGCTGGCGCTCGTCCTGATCGCCCTCGTCGCGATCCCGATCACCTACGCGTTCGGCATGAAGGACTACCAGAGGAACCGCCTGACGATGTTCCTCCACCCGGACAAGGACGGCTCCTATCAGCAGAAACAGGCCCAGCTGGCGATCCGGTCCGGGGCATTTTCAGGGCGGAATGTGCCCGAGGGGGCCCGATATCCTTTCCACATCCCGGACCGCCACACGGACTTCGTCTACTCCGTCGTCGCCGAGGAGCTGGGATTCGTGGGTACCACCGCCGTCCTGGGACTCTTCGCCCTGTTTTTCTTCCAAGCGGGTCGGATCGCCCATAGGACCGCGGATCCGTACGGGAGGCTCGTCGTCATGGGCCTCTCCGTTTTCTGGGCGCTGCAGGTCTTCATCAACGTGGGCATGAATGTCGGCGTGGCGCCGATCACGGGTCTGACGCTCCCCTTCGTCTCCTACGGCGGATCCTCGCTGCTGACCTGCTTCCTCTCGCTCGCGACGATCCTGAACGTCGACATTCGGTGGGTGCCGACGTTTTCGAGTCGCGATCTCGACCGCGGCCACGTCTCGATCCGGGGTTTCGAGCCTCAACCGTTCTACTGGTTCAGGCTCGGGGCGAGGTGACGTCGCCGTTTGACGTCAGACTCGGCTGGAGAGCTTTCAGCCGACAGCGCTCAGCCGTCAGGTTCAGATGCGTTTAGCGCTCAGCCGTCAGCTTCTGAAGCGGTCAGCGGTCAGCCGTCGGCCGCCTGATTCGACGGTCGGAGTCGGGGCTGATCGCTCCTTGCTGACCGCTTCCGAGGCTGATCGCTGACCGCTGCCGGCTGAGGGCTGGACGCCCCATAGGGAGGCCGTTATTATGGGTTCCGTCCGCGTAGAGCATCGTGGAACCCTTTCGTGCCGGATCGGA
>DATHFI010000453.1:0-4042 GCA_035490275.1 Planctomycetota bacterium | reverse complement strand
CCGACGGGTCTCGTCGTCGGGACCGACCTGAGCCACGGGATGCTGAGCGAGGTCGAGGGACGGCCCAACCTGCGGCTCGTCCAGGCGGCCGCGTCGCAGGAGGTCTTCCGGCCCGGGAGCTTCGACGCGATCCTCTCGACGTACGTGATCAGCACGATCCTGGACGAGGAGATTCTCGGGCCGCTCTGCCGGGCGCTGAAGCCGGGCGGGCGGCTCGTCATCGCCGACGATTCGCTCCCCCCGGGATGGTTCATCGGCCCGCGTTTCATGTTCGGGCGGATGCTGCGGAAGGGCTGGCCCGACCTCAAGGGCGACACGATCCGCGCGCTCCGGCCGCTCTTCACGGAACTCCACGTCGCTCACTGCCACTTCGGGATGATCTACATCATCTCGGGTCGTCGGCGATGAATCGCCGACCGCGGATCTCAGACTTCGGACTTCAGACTTCAGCCGGACAGGCGGCCAAGAGGAGACGGACGTGAAGCGTTCGCCATTCATCGTCGCGGGGATCGTGCTCGCCGCCTTCTTCGGATTCCAGAGCCTGGTGCTCCTGACACGCGAGCCCGCCCACCCTCGCGCGTCGATGGCCGACGACGACTATCCGCTCGAGGAGGGCCTGACGTGGGTCTACAAGTCCTCCATGGGACTGCAGGTCGTTCGACGCGTGGTCGGACGGGGCGCCCTTCACTGGGAGTCAACTCTTGCGTCGTGGCATGTCATGCAATTCGACCTTCCCCTGTTGGGCCGCAAGAGGCTCCTCATGCAACGCACGGACGATGGAGTCGTCGCCCACAGCGACAACATCGGGGACGTCCAGCAACTCATCATGAGATTTCCAATGAAAGTCGGCGACACGTGGACGATCGACTTCCCGAACGAGGATCTCGCCGAGTGCACGGTCCTCGAGCCGGAAGCGATCGACGTCCTCTCGAAGCGCGCGCTCGCCTCCAAGTTGCGCGTCGTGAGGACCCATCGCAAGACGGGAAAGAAAACGACCGACTACGAGTGGTACGTCCGCGGAATTGGGCTCGCGAAAATGGAAGTGACCTTCGGGCTGAAGGCGACGTTCAACCTCATCCGCTTCGAGCGGGCGGCTGCCTCTGGCGGACCTCCATCACCACAGAAGGAATGACGATCCCCTCCTTCCGGAACCGCAGGAGAATCCGCTTCCTCAGCTCGTGCAACGCCAGCCCCTGGTCCTCGTATCTCATCACGCGGCCGAAGACTGAGTACCGGAGCGACGCGGGCCCGGGTCCGGTCGTCATCCTCACGGCGGGCTCGAAATCGGAGACGAATCCCGCGATCTCCGCGTGTGCCTTCTTCGTCACCTCGAGGAGAACGCGCTCGACGAGTTCGGGATCCGAATCCAGGGCCACCTCCACCTCGACGGCGACGCCCATCGCGCGGTCGGGAAGGCTGAAATTCGTCACGATCGCCTCGGCGAGCCTCCGGTTGGGGACGATGACGAGGTTGCCGTTGAGCGTGCGGATCGTCGTGCTTCGCCACGTCATGTCGGCGACGTACCCCTCTTCCCCGCTCTCGAGCTTGATGACGTCGCCGAGCCGCACCTGCCGACTCAGGCCCGTGTAGAGCCCCGCGAAGAAATTCTTGAGCGTGTCCTCGAGCGCGAGGGCGACGGCGAGGCCGCCGACGCCGAGGGCGGTGAGGAGCGGCGTCACGGGAATCCCGAAGACGTTGAGGATGACCAGGAGGCCCACGATGATCACGACCGCCTTGATCAGGTGGCGCGTGAGGCTGCTCGCGGGCCGGCCGGCGCCCGGCAGGCGCGAGGTCGCCGCGACGGCGAGGAGGTGCGCGCCGATGAAGGTCCCCGAGAGCATCAGGAGGATGAGATCGCCTTCGCGCAGCGCCTTCACCGTGGAGGGCGGCAGCGTTGAGAGGTCCGCGGCCACCCAGATCCCGCCGAGCACGCACCAGATGAGGACCCACCGGCGCAGCCCCGAGACGGTGCGGTCGTCGAGTCGCGACATCGCCGGCCGGGACCGGCCCACGATCCAGCGGAGCAGGAGCCCGAGAACGAACGAGGCCGCGATCACGCCGACAGGCAAGAGGTGGTGGAGCCAGGTCACGGATGACGGGAGTTCTTGAAAGGCCACACGTGTAGGAAACGACGGGAGGGCCATCTGGTCAAGTAGTGGAGCTTCCAGTTCCCAGATACCAGATCCCAGTTCCTGAAGTTTCGAGCTGCAAGCCAAACCAACCAACAGCAATTACCTAGAATGTCGATACCACTCGGAGAGTCCAGTGCAGAAAAGTCCGGTTGATCTCGGCGAAGCGCCCGACTTCGAGGCGATCGACCTCGACGGTCGGAAGGTCCGGCTCGCCGATTACCGCGGACGGAGCGCCGTGGTGCTCGTCCTCCTCCGCGGATTCGGCTGACCCTTCTGCCGCCGTCACCTGGCGCGGTTGCGCCGGGACCGGGAACTCTTCGCGACGCGCGGCGCCGAGGTCCTGATCATCGCCCCGCACGACGCCGCGACGATCCGCGAGTTCTGGAAACGGAAGGATCTCTCCTTCACCGCCCTTCCCGACCCCGACCACCGACTCGCAAACCTGTACGGCCAGCGCTGGGGATTTCTGAAACGGCTCCAGCTGCCATCGGTCGTGGTGATCGACAAGAACGGCAAGATGCGGGGGCGCCACGACGGGCGGTTTATGTGGGACATCCCGTCGAATAAGGATGTCCTGGCGTTGCTCGAGGGTATTTGAGCGAGAGAAACCGTCATACCAAAACGCGATTACCGATGACGGATGACCGATTACGGATGACAGTTGAGGGTCATCAGTAATCCGTCATCTGTCATCGCGCACTAGAAGAGCTCTTTGACTGGACTCCCACCGTCGATCACCTTCATCGGGCGCGGGACCGTGATCAGCTTCTTGTCGGTCTGGATCCCGAAGGCGTGGTAGATCGTCGCGAAGAGGTCGTTCACCGGCACCGGACGGTCCGCGATCGACATCCCCAAATCGTCCGTCCGGCCGATGACCCGCCCCGGCTGGATCCCGCCGCCGCCGAGCGCCACCGACCACGTCGTCCAGTGATCGCGCCCGTTGGCCGCGTTGATCTTCGGCGTCCGGCCGAATTCCCCCATCCACAACACGAGCGTGTCCTTCAGCAGGCCACGGCGGTTCAAATCCTCCACGAGCGCCGCCATCGGGCGGTCGATGTCCGTGCAGAGCGTCTTGACCCGGCCGAAATTGTCCGCGTGCGTGTCCCAGTCGCCGTACATGATCTCGACGAACCGCACGCCCGACTCGGTGAGCCGCCGCGCCATGAGGCACGCGCGCCCGAAATCGGTGTTGCCGTACAGGTTGCGGACCTCGAGCGGCTCCTGCCGGACGTCGAACGCCTTCACGCGATCGCTCGTCAGCACCTTGTACGCCTTCTCGCACGCGAGGCGGCGCGCCTGGATGCGCTTGTCCTCGTGCTGCTCCGCGAATCCGGCCTCGAATTCCTGCAGCATCCGCCACCGCCGGCCCAGCCGCTCGCGCGGATTGTTCTGGACCGGCAGGACGTCCTCCGCGGGATCGGCGAGACGGTCGAAGACGACCGGCGCCCACTCCGCGGGGAGGTACCCGCAGCCCGCGGGCGGCGCGCTCCCGATGACCACCGCGGGCGGCAGGTCGTCCACCTCCATCCCCAGCTCCGACGCGACGATGCTTCCCAGGTGCGGGTGCTCGATGTCCGCCGCCTTCCGGTACGCCGTGTGGAGCAGGTACTGCGCCGTGTCGTGATTCGGATCGCGCGAGTTGATCGTGCGGATGAGCGAGAGATGCTTCATCTGCTTCGCGACGAAGGGCAGATGCTGGCCGATCTTGATCCCGGGCGCGGTCGTCTCGATCGCCTCGAACGGTCCGCCCGTCTCGGTGCCCGGCTTCGGATCCCACGTGTCCATCTGGCTCGGCGCGCCCATCATCCAGAGGAGGATGCAGCGCTTCGCCTTCACCGGCCCCGTCGCCTCCTGGGCGAGGAGCGGGATGCCGAACTTGGCCGCGAGGGCCGCGCCCGCCGACATCCCCA
>DATHFI010000452.1:0-2597 GCA_035490275.1 Planctomycetota bacterium | reverse complement strand
CCTACCGCATCGAAGTCACGGTCGAGGGGCCCGTCGTCAACGGGATGGTCGTCGATTTCGATCTCCTGAAGACGAGCCTGCGGGACCTTCTCAAGGGGTACGATCACAAGGACCTGAATACGCTGATTCCCTACCCCTCCTGCGAGAACATCGCGACGGACCTCCTGGCGAATCTCAAGGGACGGCTTCCGGCCGGACGGTTGACGGTGCGCGTGTGGGAAGGGGAGGGAAAGTGGGCCGAGGCTGAGGGTTAAGCTCCCAGTTTCCAGATCCCAGATCCCATTTCGGAAGCTTCGAGTGGCGAGCCCGAGGGAAAGGGGTGAGGGCTGACGCCGGTTTTACGCGTCGGCGAAGCGGCCGCCCTCGATGGCCCGTTCCACGAGGCGCGACGAGACCCGGTTCGACCTCAGGTACTCGGTCGCCGGGTCTTTCTCCTGCCGGAGGATGGCGAGGAGCAGGTCAAGCGTACCGCTGACCCGGCGCTCGCGCCCCGCGGCCTGCTGGGCGACGAACTTGAGAACTTCCGTGGTGATCTCGCTGTATTTCGCGTAGCGCTTGTTCGTGGGGATGCCCTTGAGGTGGGGCTCGAGCTCCGGGGGCGTGGGCGGGGGGTCGAGCTTCATTTCCTGTCGCAGCCAGCGGTTCGCGCCGGCGGCGGGCTCTCGCAGGAGGGCCGCGAGGAAGTGGACGGGCTCGATGTAGGCGCAGCGGCGGCGGGCCGCGTCCATGAGGGCGGCGTCGGCGACCCGGCGGGCCGTCACCGACCAAGTCTCGAACATGCCGCCATTCTACCCGGCGGGCGGGCCGCGCGAAAGGGGCCGGGGCCGGGTCCTGTTCTCCTTGACATTCCGGCGCCCTCCGGCTATCGTTGACTTAGTGTAAATAGTACACTAAGTAGGCGGACCCATGGCGCGCACGGCCGAGGAGACCCGGGAGATCGTGGAGGACATCCTCCGCCTGAAGAAGGAGCGGAAGGCGGTCATCCTGGCCCACAACTACCAGCGGGGCGAGCTCCAGGACATCGCCGATTTCACGGGGGACTCGCTCGGCCTGACGCAGCAGGCGGCGAAGACCGACGCGAAGGTCATCGTCTTCTGCGGCGTGCATTTCATGGCGGAGACGGCGGCCGTCATGAATCCGGACAAGCTCGTCCTCATTCCGGACCGCGAGGCGGGATGCTCGCTCGCGGCCATGATCTCGGCGGAGAGCCTGCGCCGCTGGAAGGCGGAACATCCCGGCGCGGTCGTGGTCAGCTACATCAACTGCACGGCCGAGGTGAAGGCGGAGAGCGACTACATCTGCACCTCGACGAACGCGCAGAAGGTCATCGAGGCCGTGCCGGAGGGGAAGGATATCCTCTTCTGCCCCGACCAGTTCCTCGGGACGTTCCTTCAGCAGAAAACCGGCCGCAAGATGCACATCTGGCCCGGCTACTGCCACGCGCACAACAAGATCAAGACCGAGCGCATCGTCGACTTGAAGCGCGAGCACCCCAAGGCGCAATTCCTGATGCACCCCGAGTGCGGCTGCCTGACGAGCTGCATGCCGCTCGCCGACAAGGTCGTCTCGACCGAGGGGATCGTCAAGGCGGCGCGCGAGTCGCCCGCCCGCGAGTTCATCGTCGGCACCGAGGTCGGCATCCTCCACCGTCTCCGCCGTGAGAATCCGGAGAAGGAGTTCTACCCCGCGGCGGAGGAAGCCTTCTGCGAATTCATGAAGCTGAACGACCTCGAGAAGGTCCTCTGGTCCCTCGAAGACCTTGAGTACAAGGTCATCGTCCCCGAGGAAATCGCGAAGCGGGCGCGGCGGGCCATCGAGCGCATGCTTGAGATCAGCGACCCCGGCGCGTACGTCCAGAAGGCGGGCTCCTCCTCGCCCGTCGATTGATTCCGGCCCGGCGGTATAATCCCCGTCGTGATTGCTCTCGCCCTTGCCGCATTCCTAGCCTTTCAAGATGAGGCCATCGAGGCCAACATCCGGGCTCTTGCCAACGAGGACATCGCAGTTCGGGAAAAGGCCACGGCCGAGCTCCTGAAGACGCCCCTCGCGAAACTCGACCTCCTCGGAAAGCACATGAATGATCCGGACGCGGAGGCCTGCGCCCGCGTCCGCAAGATTATGACCCTGGTGCTGACCTCCAATCTGGGCTCGCGAAAGGCTCGATTCGAATTGAGGCCGGTCGCAACCCCCGAGGTGATGAAGGACTGGATCGCGCAAGGGGCCGACCCCAAGAAACCGCCGATGGGACACGAAGCAGTACCGGCGAATCCAGGCAAGCTGAAGCTTGGGGAAGATCACCAGATCTACAAACGCAATTGGATCCTGGTCGAGCCCGCCTGCATCACGCAGGATGACACCGCCAGCGCGAAACCCCGACAATATGTTGAATCGAATTCTAATGATTGGACGGTTCATTTCGAACTGACGGAATCTGGAGCAAAGAGCTTCGACAAGGCGGCTGAGGCATTGTTCAAGAGGAAGCCTAGAGGCCTTATGGGCATTATCGTGGACGGAGCTGTCTTGTCGGCTCCAGCGGTGAATGCAGAGCGATTTGGCGGAAATGGAGTGATCTCGGGCGATTTCACCGAGAAAGAGGC
>DATHFI010000451.1:0-4097 GCA_035490275.1 Planctomycetota bacterium | reverse complement strand
AGCGCGAGCACGAGTGTCATGGTCCGGCCCTCCAACGTTCGACGTTCAATCCGCCCCGCGGAACGGCGCCGTCCGTTCCTTGAACTCCGACGCTTCGGCCTCTCCGAACTTCGCCTTGATCAAGGCCCGGCAGAACTTGATGAACCCGTCCAGGTCCGGGGGCCGTCCGCCGACGCCGATCCAAAGCCTCTCGAACCGTTTCCCGTTCCCCGAGAGGTAATATTGCTCGAAGTCGCACCCGCCGCGCCCGTAGGGGACCGCGCGGTCGACCGCCCGGACCGCCGCGAGTTCCCGATCAAAGGCGGCGCGCTCCTCGGCCGAGAGCGGCGCGCGCGCCAGGTTGAAGTATCCCACGACGAGGTTGTTCCTCGTGTCGACCCGGAAAAAATAATCGCCCGACTGGCACGACCTCAGCTCGAACCCGAAGACGTACTCCGCGGAGTCCGCCACCGGCCGGGCGTTCGGCGGGACCCGGTCCTTCCAGTCGGCCGCCCGCGCCGCCATCCACTCCTCCCAGCGCCGGAGGCCGGGGGCGCGCTTCTCCTCGGGTTCCCACGCCTTGAATCCGAAATCATCCCCGGTGATCTTCGCGAGGAACTTGGCGGCGTCCTCGCGGGCGATCTGGCCGTAGTCGATGTCGAACCAGTTCACCTCCGACCGCAGCGACGCGACGAGGACGGGGAGGCCCGAGTCGTCCCCGAACGCGTAGAGCGTCTTGGCGGCCTGGGCCCGGACGTCGTAGGTATCGTCATTGAGCGTCTTCCGGATCGGCTCCTTCGACTCGCGGTCGTCGAGCTTCCCGAGTCCGGCGATGGCCGCCGCGCGGACTCCCCAAAGCCGGTCGCCCAGGCCGCGACGAAGGAGATCGCGATGCTCCGGGGATTTCTGTTCGGCGAGGGAACGGGCCGCCGCGGGGCGCCAGGAGAAGCTCCGGTCCTCGAGAAGCCGGGCGCAGAGCCTGGCGACCCGGGGGTCGGGAATGTCGCCGAGCACCTCGGTGCAGGCGAGCGAAAGCGCGTTGGCGCCCTTCTTCTCCACGAAGGCGGTGATGGCCGGGACCGCGGAGGGCCCCCGGTCCTTCAACCGCTTCACCGCCTGGATCTGGAACTGGAGCTTCTCCGGATCGTTGGCGTACTCGACCTCCTGCTCGATCTTCCCCGACTCCTGGAGGGCGAGGGCGCAGGCCATGGCGATCAGGATCCCCTTCACTTCACCACCTTCGCGTCCTTGAGCCAGTAGAGGCCGAGCTGCCAGTCGCCGTCCCACGTCTCCTCGACGACGAATCGGCCCGTCACCGTGATGGGTTCGCTCGTGAACACGGTGAGATCTTCCTTCTTCTTCACGAGCAGCCCGACTTGGAAGAAGTGGTTCATCTTCGGCCGGGAGCCGTAACAGCAGGTGTTCTTGTTCATGACGAGCTCGAACTCCTTCACCTTGAGGACCTGGCGGCCGGGGTTCATGTAGCCCGTGGCGCGAACGAGTTTCCCGTTCCAGCGGAGAATGTTGTCGGGAAGCTTCATTCGTTCGACGTACTCGAAATTCCCGAACTCGAGCATGTCGATCTCGGCGGGCGCCTCCGGGGCCGGGGGGACGCCCGGGTGGGCGTTGGAACGTTCGCAGCCCGAGAGAGCTGCAATCAGCAGCAGGGCGAGAATTCTCATCCAGTAGATCATACGACCAACCTTGGTTGACGGATCAGCAAGCTCAGTTGAAACCGTAACCTCACCACGACACAGAGCCACAAAGAAGAGAGATCCTTGGAATGCGCCCGCCGGCGTTCGTGGCCCGAAGGGCCACGAACCGGCCCCGGAGGGGCCAGGCGGGCGCTCAACCGATCGGCGTCCGCCTGGTGTCTTGGTGTCTTGGTGGTGAAGGAAATGGTTTTCAACAGAGCTGGATCAGCAGAGTGCATCCAGCATCCAGAATCCGCAATCCACAATCCACTGGGGGCCCCGGGTCAACTGGTCGGGTTGAGGCCGTCGGAAATGTCGCTCCAATAGGCCTTCAGGGCGGGCAGGAGCCCGACCAGGATCCCGAGGAGGAGGAGCCCGCCGATGACGGCGCCCTCGAGCGGATGGAACACCCATCCGGAGACGGTCAGGCCCGCCTGGTCCCTCAGGATCCGGCCCGCCGCCTCCGCCAGTCCGTGGCCGCCCGCCACGCCGACCGCGCCCCCCATCAGGCAGAGCGCCGTCGCCTCCATCAGGATGATGGCGAGGATCGTGGTCCGGCGCGCCCCGAGGGCCCGCAGGATCGCGATCGGCCGCTTCCGCTCGCTCATCGAGTTGTAGATCGAGACGAGGATCGAGACGCCCGCCACGAGGATGACGAGGATCGAGACCGCGAGCAGAAGCACGTTGACGTTGCCGAACCATTCGAAAAGCTCGCCGACGACCTGCGCGGGCTGGACCGCCATTGCCTCGGGACGGCGGCTGAGGTCGTACTGGAGATCGCGCGCCGCGAGGTTTCCCCGGGTCTGGACGATCACAGCGGAGACTTCCGGTCCGCGACCCTCGCGCGCGGAGTCCCGGTGCGCGCCGATCGAGAAGAAGCTCTCGAGATTGATGAAGATCGTGCGATCGTTCGGCGTCCCAGTGGGTTTGAGGACGCCGGTCACCGTCCAGGTTTCCTGGTGCGTGGCGGTGCCCGCGCCCGACTCGATCCCGTGGGTCGCGGCGAAGGTCGAGCCCGCCTTCATCCCGGTCCGCGCGGCCACGGCGCCGCCGATCACCGCCTCGAAGGGCATCTCCTCGTGGCCGTGTTCGTGGTCCTTCGGAGCCGTCATCACCTGCTCGAGACGCTCCTCGGAGTAGGCGAAGACGCGCCCTTCGGCGAACTCGAACCGGACTCCCGGCCGGATCTCGAAATCGGTGAGGAAGCGGTCGGAAATCCCGATGATCCGGAATCCCTGGTAGGAGTCGCCGACGGCGACGGGCACGGCCATCTTGACCCGGCGGTCGGCGGCCAGTTCCCGATAGATCGCGTAGGGGATGTTCCCCGGCGACTGCTCCAGGTGGTAGACGGTATTGAGCACGAGCTGGAGGCCGCTGCCTTTCGCCCCGACGATCAGGTCGTACCCGAAAGCGGTCTGGTCGAACGCCGACCGGCTCTGCTCCTTCACCGTGAGGATGGCGACGACGACGGCCACGCCGAGCGCGATCGACAGCGAAGTCAGCGCCGACGAGAGGCGCCGCTGGGCGAGGTTCTTGAAGACGATGCGAAATAGGGACATGCGTCAGTTTTGCAGCTTCGAGAGGTCCATCACGTCTTTGAAACTGGAGACCACCTGCGGCTGGTGGGTCACGAGGAGCAGCGTTCGCTTGCCCTCGTCGCAAACCTCCTTCAGGAGGTTGATGATCGTCTCCCCGGTCGCGGGATCGACGTTGCCCGTGGGCTCGTCCGCCAGGAGGACGGGCGGATCGTTCGCCAGGGCGCGGGCGATGGCGACGCGTTGCTGCTGGCCCACGGAGAGTTCCGAAGGACGGTAGCGGCGCCGGTCCCCGAGCCCGACGCGGTCGAGGAGGTTGATGGCCCGGGCGCGATCGACCCGGCCCGCGAAGAGCATCGCGACAAGGATATTTTCGAGCGCGTCGAATCCCTGCAGCAGGTTGAAGGTCTGGAAGACGTAGCCGAGGTTCCTGGCGCGGAAGCGGTCGCGACCCGCTTCCGAGAGCGACGTCACGTCGGTCCCGCCGATGAGGACGCGGCCCGTATCGGGCGCGACGATCCCCCCGAGGACATTGAGGAAAGTCGTCTTGCCCGAGCCGCTGCGACCGGTGATCACCCACTGCGCGCCGTCGGGGACCTCGAGGTTCGCGATCCGGAGGACGTCATGCGTCGCGCCGTCCGGGGTCCGGTACGACTTGCGCACGTCCGCGAGCTTGATATTCACAGGTCCCAAAACTAGCAGAAAGAAGGCCGGATCGGCGACGATTGCGCGTCCGCGAGGTCGCGGATGCTGGACTCGCCCCCCCGTGTTGATAGGATTTACGCCGATGCGATCACTCGCGATGGCTTTCGCGCTTCTGACTCTCTTCGCGCAGGAGAAGCGCACGCCGCCCGTGGTGGCGATCCGGAACGCGACGATCGTTCTCGAT
>DATHFI010000450.1:0-3946 GCA_035490275.1 Planctomycetota bacterium | reverse complement strand
CCATTTTCTGAATCGTCCCGAGCAGCGCCAGGGCGCGATCGCGGTCGTAGACGCCTCGGACGATCACGTCGTCTTCGACCATCGAGGCCGCTTCGTCGACGCGATCGAAGAGCGTCCGGATCCCCGGGGTCGCGATCGCCGGCGGCCGATGGGCGAAGGGCTGCTCCTCCGCGCCCTCCGGCCCGACGCGGATCTGCACGGAATCGGCCGGCCCGGACGGCCGCGCTCCCAGCTCCTCCGCGTGCAGGAAACGGTACGCCTCCGGGATGGCCGCCTTCCCCAGCCACTCGAAGACGTCCGCCTCGGCGTCGGGATAGAGCGGCATCGGGCCCGCCCCCTCCGATCCGAAGAGCCCGGCCGGCTCCGTCCGCTCCTCCACCCGCTTGCCGAGCTTGTACCGCTGGACCCGGTAGGCGAGCGACCGTCCCGCGAGGCCGAACCAGAGGGATTCCGCTTCGAGCGCCCGCGACAGGTGCTGCGCCAACCCGGGCGCCGTGTTGTTTCCCTCGGCATAGACGCCGATCCACGGCCCCGTGGCGACGAGGATGTGCCGCGGGCCCTGGCCGCGCTCCTTCGCCTCGGCCGCCAGAAATCCCGCCGCGGTCGACGCGGCGCCCGCGATCTCCGGGTAACGAACGAACGCGTGTGCCAGGTTCAGACTCACCCACGCATCTTAGCTTCCGGCATGCTGACGAAGAGCATGCCCGGCCGGTAGACTGTCCCTCCATGTTGGCACTTGTCACCGGCGCCACCGGATTTGTCGGCAGCCACCTGGTCGAGGAGCTGCTCGCCCGTCAGTGGACCGTCCGGTGCACGGTGCGATCGACCAGCAAACGGCGCTGGCTTGAGGGGAAATCCGTCGAGACGATCCAGGCCGACCTGCTTGAGCCCGCATCGCTCGCGAAAGCGGCCGAGGGCGTCGACACGGTATTCCACATCGCCGGCGTGTTGCGCGGCGAGAATTACGCGGAGTACCGTCGCGGCAATGTCGAGGCGACGCGGAACATCCTCGAAGCGGCCCGGAAGGTGAAGCGGTTCCTCTACGTGAGTTCCATCACCGCGTGCGGGCCGTCGCCCGACGGCGAGCCGCTCACGGAGGATCGCCCCCGCGCGCCGATTTCGCTCTACGGGCGCTCGAAGTCCGAGGCGGAGGAGGCCGTGTGGGCCCGGCGCGGCGATTTGGGCGTGACGATCGTCCGTCCGCCGGTGGTGTACGGGCCGCGCGACGAGGGGATGCTCGACCTTTACCGCACGCTGTCGAAGGGAGTCCGCCCGCAGATCGGCGGACCCAAGTTCACGAGCCTCGTCCACGCGCGCGACCTGGCCCGCGGCCTGGCCCTCGCCGCGGGCGACGCGGGCGCCGGCCAGATCTTCTTTCTCTCCAACCGCGAGTCGGTTTCGTTCGCGAAACTGGCCGATCTCATCCTGGAGGCGCTCGACCGTCGCGCCATCCCCGTGACGATTCCCGACCGCGTCGTGCGCTTCCTCGGCGGAATCACGGAGGAGGTCACCAAGATCACGGGCGGGGGAGGCCTCTTCTCGCGCGACAAGGCGCTCGAGATGACGCAGAAGTACTGGGTCTGCTCCCCGGAGAAGGCACGCCGGGTCCTGGGCTGGGAGGCGTCCATCGACCCCGGGCAGGGATTCCGCGAAACGCTCGCCTGGTATCGGGAGCAGGGCCTGGTTTGAGCGGGCTACTTCCCCTCGAGAGCCTTCTTGACGGGATCGGGGATTTCCAGCTTCGTCGCGTCGATGTCGGTGATCGTCGCCGACCGCGTGGCGGACATCTCGATGTCGTTCCCCTGGACGGAGGCGGAGATCTTGACGCTCGTCTCGACCTTGAGGATCCGCCCGTCGCCGTCGACCCAGGCCTTGGTACCCGCGGAGTACTTGGCCTCGGGCATGCGGTCCAGCCACCGGCCCATGGGGAAAAGGGCGCGGGCCATGTCGCGCGCGGCTTCCTCGCTGAATTCCGCCTCGTAGACCTGGCACTCCCTGTCGCCCACCGACTCCTTCGCCTCGGCCTTTTTCGCCTTCGTCACGACCCGGGCGTACCCCGCGAACTCCTCGTGGGGGGCGCGGACGGGGCGGGAGGAGGCCAGGCCGCGGAAAAGCCCGCGCTGGATTTCGGTTTCGTCCTCCTCCTTGATCAACTTCCAGTCCGCGGAGGGGCGCGCGACGGTCTTTCCACCCACCGTGACGAACTCGTAGGAATCGGTCTTCACCCAGGCGCCCGTCTCGCGCTCCACCTTCCCCTCGAACTTGACGGGATCGCTCCCCCCGGCGCGGGCCATGCCCTCCGGGAGCGCGAGCCGGGTCTCACCGCGGAAGGAGTAGCTCTTGACCTCGGCGGCCCGCTTGGCCGCGGCGAGCAGTTCGTCCTTTTCGTCGGGAGCCGGGCATCCGACCAGAATCAACAGGGCGAGCGTCGGGAACATGCGGACCTCCGCGTCCGATTGTACCCGCGGGCCCCGATCTTTTTTGACTTCAAATTTTCAGGCTGTTAGACTCCGCCCCACAGGAAGAGCGGGGAGGAAACGATCGTCGGGGGAATCGGGGAGCGAGGTCATGCCATCCACGGCGCCGGACGCGGGGGAATTCTCCCTGCTGATCGTGGAGGCCGACCCCGCGATGGTCGACGAGGCGGCGGAATCGCTCGCGGAAGCCTTTCACCTCGACCCCGCGGTCGCCCAGCAGGTCATCAAGGCGGCTCCCATCGTCTTCGCCCGCGGGCTCACCAAGCACGAAGTCAAAGCGATCATCCCGAAGCTCGTCGACCTCTCCAAGATGGGGATCGAGCTGCGCATCACGGCCCGGCCGACGGGCCAGATTCCCAGCCTGCACTGGCCCATCCGCCCGCAATTCACGGCGGCGAACTCGGGCGGCGCGCACATGAACCCCGCGTTCGACTGGAGCGACACCGCCTTCGTCTGCCCCTCCTGCCGGGAGGCGTTCCTCTTCAAGCGGATCGGGCGCGTCCCGCTCGGGGATAATCCGGCGGACAACGGCCCGACCGCGAAAGGCGACACGGACTTCGTGACGCCTCCCGTGGGCTCGCTGCCGCCGCTTTCGAAGGCGGTGGAGGAGGCCTCGGTGGTCCCGCCGAGCCATGATCCGGCCGACCAGTACAGCGTCAGCCTGTCAAAGATCGCCGACCCCTCGCGCGCCGACAAGGCGGCCGAGCTGATCGCGAAGTACAAGGGCATCCCGCTTCCCGAGGCGCGAAACCTTACGACCCGGCTCGTCATCCCGATCGCCCGTAACATCTCCCTCGCCGACGCCCAGCAGATCCTCGAGGACTTCAAGCGTCATCGCATTTTCGGACGCATGTCCAAGGTTAAGTAGTTGACCCGGGAATATCTCGAAGGGCGAACCTCAATTCTCGCCGCGCTGGAAGCCCGCCGCCGGACCCTCCATGAGATCCTCGTCGACCGCGGCGCGAAACCCGACAAGGTGGCGGACGTGCTCGCCTCGGCCGCGCGGCACGGGGTGCCCGTCCGCCGCGTCTCACAGGAGGAGATCGAGCCGCTCGCCCACGGGCGCACGCATGGCGGGGTGATCGCGGTCTGCTCGCCCCGGCCGCTCGACACCGCCGCCGACCTCATGGCGCTTCTGCGCCGCCTGAAGGAGCCGGCCCTGCTCCTCCTGCTCGACGGCGTCGACGATCCGCGCAATCTCGGCATGTGCCTCCGGAGCGCCGAGGCGCTGGGGGCTCACGCGGTGCTGGTGAGGAAACGCGTGTGGGACTTCGACACCGTGGAAGTGGCGCGACCTTCCTCGGGCGCGTTCGAACGGATGCCGCTGGTCCTTTTCGAGGGGTCCGCCTTGATCGAGGAGTTGCGGGCCGCGGGCGTCGTCCCGATCGCCTGCCTCGCGGGAGCGGTGCGCTCGATGTACGAGACCGACCTGAAGAGCCCGGTCGCGCTCGTCATCGGCGGAGAGAAGC
>DATHFI010000449.1:0-2558 GCA_035490275.1 Planctomycetota bacterium | reverse complement strand
CTCGCATCGTGCGGGAGACCCTCCGGCCCCGACGTCGCGGATCTCGCCCGCGCGTCGGCCCATCGCCACTCGGCCGAGGCCATGCAGGTGCTCGACCTGGTCGGGCAGCGCATCGAAGAGTTCTTCTCCAAGCGCCGGCCGGGGGTCGAGGCCTTCTCCAACGAGCTCTTCAGCTTCCGCGGGAAGTGGCGGGCGCTTTTCTGGAGCCGTGAGGATTTCGAGCGCCACGTACGCCGGCGTTTCGAGGCCACCCTGTTCCGTCCCGAGGATTTCGATCGCGAGGTGGTGGCGGCCGTCCGCGAGGACCTGGCCTTCGCGATCGACGCCAGCGAGGCGGGCCTCGCGTCGGATCTCAGCCGGTGGGTGCGCCCCTCGCGGAAGGGCGACCTCGCGGTCGACCTGAAGCCCGAGCTCTCGAAGCTCGTCGCGAGCCGCGTCCTCGAAGATCTCGGCCTGAACCTCGCCTCGATCGTCGGCTCCGAGGCGGCCGCCACGGCGGGCACCGCGGCCCTGGCGCGCGCGGGGCTCCTGGGAGCCGCCGCCGCCGGCGGGGCCGGCGCCTCGTGGGCCACGCTGGGGGTGAGCCTCGTCGTGGGCGTGGCGGTGGGGCTGGTCATCGACGCGACAGTGGGGGACGAGCTCGAGGAGGAGGCGAAGGATGCGATCCGGGTCGAACTGGCCCGGCTCCGGCGCCGGATGATGGAAGAGGAGAACGGCTTGTGGAATGCGGCGCGACGCGTCCTGGAATCGCACGGTCGCGCGATGGAACGGTCGGCGGTCCGACTCGTGGAGGAATCCCGCCATGGCGCGCGCGGCGTTTAGCCTGCTGATCCTGGTCCTGGCCGCGGGGGACGCCTCGGCCCAGTCGGCCGCCGCCCGGCGGGCGGCCCGGGAGCTCCTGGATTTCCTGCGCACCCGCTTCGCGCGCGAGGTGGCGGAGGAGGGGGCCGAGCGGCTGGAGATGCGGTTCGCGAAAATCTCCGAGAAGTGGGCGGACGACGCCTTCAAGGCGGCCCGGCGGGTGGGTCCGCGGATCGCGCTGGACGCCGTCGACCGCCACGGGGCGGCCGGGGTGAAGATCCTGGCGCGCTGGGGCGACGACGGCGCGCGCCTCCTGGCGACCGAGAGTACGCCGACGCTCCGCGTATTCCGCGCGCTGGGCGACGACGGCATCGAGATGATGGTCCGGCGCCACGGCACGATGACGGCGGCGCGGCTTCCGGAGCTGGCTCCGGCCATCGCCGCGTCCGGGAGATCGCGCGACCTCCTCGCTGTGCTGGAGAGGTACGGGGACCGTGCGTGCAATTTCCTCTGGAGGAACAAAGGCGTGGTATTCACCGGGGCGGTGCTCGCGGCGTTCCTCGCCAACCCCGAGCCGTACCTCAATGGCGTCAAGAAGATTGTCGCGGAACCGCTCGGCCACATCGCCTCCGCGACGAACTGGACCCTGGTGTTCGTGGCCGCCACCGCGCTGGCGGCCGCCGTGGCCCTCATCCGCATGCTGGTCCTGCGCCCCGCCCGGCCGGTTGCAAAAACCGCCGACGCCGTCTAAAATCCCGTCCGGCAACCCGCCACTCGCAAGGGCCTGTAGCTCAGCTGGGAGAGCGCGTGAATGGCATTCACGAGGTCGAGGGTTCGAACCCCTTCAGGTCCACTTCGACTCGCCGCGTTTGAATCATTGCGGCTCGCTCAGTGCGAGCAATCCCCATCTCAATCGTCGCGGTGAATTCAGGCTAGTCGAAGTGTGGTGAGCGAGCGAAGCGAGTCGAACCACAACGTTGACCGGATTTGAATCTTTGCGGTCCTCGCTCAGTGCAGGCACTTCCGATGTAGCTTGGGCCAGCCAGAAATGTCGTCGCGGTGTGATCGGGGGCGCTGACCGCTGGCGGGATTCAAGTCCTGAATGGGCAGCCCGGGATTGTCGTGCCCCCCATGACCGGCCCGCCCATCACGGGCGCCGGGCCCTGGCCCATGATGTTGAAGATCTGCTGCATGGCCTTCCACTGGTTCGCCGCCATTTCGAATCCGCCGGCGATCGATTCGAAAATCGCGTCGCTGAAAGGCCCGGGGGAGCCCAGCTCGGTTTTCATCATGTCTGTCAGCGGCCCGGCCAGGATCGGCAGGGAGGCGAAGGCGGCCAGGGGCGTCGGCACGCAAGGCTGGGGCGGGGCGAAACCGCCCGGGACCGAGGCAAAAGAGGGAAAGAGCAGATTGCCCTGCACACTCAGTTCGAACATCTTCCAAGCTTTTCCGATTGCTCTCGCGATGGCCCCGTTGTAGCGCGCGGAATTGCCCTGGGCGGCGTTCAAGGGCGCGCCCGCGAGGATGAACGGCCCCATGTCCGGCCCCTGGAGCTTCCCACCGATGGCCATGGGCCCGTTGATCATGAAGGGCGTGAATATCGCCAGGCCCCTCCACTGGTCGTGGCCCCTGATGATCGCCGCGCTGATCTGGTCGAGGTACGTGATGAAGTCGGCCGGCGGGGGTGGGGCGCCGACCTTCCTGGCCTGGATCTGCTGGAATCGCGCCTTCGCCGTGGCAACCATGGGCCCGGACAT
>DATHFI010000448.1:0-3800 GCA_035490275.1 Planctomycetota bacterium | reverse complement strand
GGACCGGGCCAACGAGAACATCCCGAGCGTCCCCTTCGTGAGCACGTTCGACTCCGTGAATCCGCTGGCCCCCTATTTCGAGGAGTCCCTTCGCCAGGGGATCACGGCGATGTTCGTGGCGCCGGGGAACGGCACCATGATCGGCGGCCAGGGGTGCATTCTCAAACCGGTCGGGTCGATCACCGAGTCCATGACCATGGTGAAGAACCACGCGCTCAAGATCTCGCTCGACCCGCGCCCGGGGATGAGCCGGATGGCGCACCTCGCGGCCCTGCGGCGCGAGCTCGACGAGGTCCTCGACTATCTCAAGGACCTGGAAGAGAAGAAGCGCGAGGTGCCCACCTCCGCCGGGACTCCCGCGGCGCCGCCGCCGGAGATGGAGATCAAGCGCGAGGTGATGGCGAAATTCCTCCAGGGCAAGCTTGCCGCGTTCGTCTACTGCCCGACCTCCGCGGACGTCCTGCGCGCCATCGAGCTTTCCAAGAAGTACAAGTTCCGGATGAAGCTCGTCCTGGGCCGCGACACGTGGAGGGCCGCGGAGGACATCGCGCGCGAGAAGCTCGAGGTGATCCTCCCGCCCGACATGATTTTCTGGGAGACGGACGAGGAGAAGCACGAGGAAGTGCAGCGGGTCCTTCCCGCGATCTTTGCCAAGGCCGGCGTTCGCTTCGCCTTCCAGACGGACGACTCCTCCACCGGCGCCTCCTACATGTGGTACCAGGCGGGCGCGGCGGTCCGGTACGGCCTCCCGCGGGCGGAAGCGCTCCGCGCCGCGACCCGTACTCCCGCCGAGATCCTCGGTCTCGACCCGCGCCTCGGGACCGTCGAGAAGGGGAAGGACGCGAATCTCCTCCTCCTGACCGGAGACCCGCTCGACGCCCGGACCTGGGTCGACCGGGTCATCATCGAAGGAACCGTGGTGTACGAGCGGTCGAAGGACGTAAAGCTCCAGAAGATCCTGGGCGTGGAGAAATAGAGGGATGCTCCGTGCTCTCCTCGCCGCCCTGATTCTGCTCACCGGAACACCTCAGGAACCGGCCGGCGGCGTCATCGCCATCAAGGCGGGCCGGATCCACACGGTCTCCGGTCCGGTCATCGAGAACGGCATCATCCTCATCGAGAACGGGAAGATCACCGAGATCCGGCCGGGGCCGGACGTGCCCGCCGGCGCCCGGGTGATCGACGCTTCGAAGCAGACCGTGATCCCGGGACTGATCGACACCGCGAGGCCCGAAGGCGATCCCAACGCCGATTCCAACCTGACCGTCGCGCCCGACGTGCTCGCCATCGACGGCATCGATGTCTTCCGGGCGCAGCGGGGCCTGCTCGCGTGCGGCGTGACCACGGTGATGGTCTCGCCCGGGACGCGGCGGCTGATGTCGGGTCAATGCGCGGTCGTCAAGACGGGCGGAGCGGATCGTGAAGCCCGGGTCCTGCGCCGGACGTGGGGGATGCGGGTCACTCTCGGCGAAGTCTCGAAGAATCCCCCGGGAATCCTGACGCCGCCGATTCCCCCGTCGGCCGAGGATCCGATCCGTCCCCTCCGGCGGCAGTACCCGTCGAGCCGGATGGGGCAATTCGCGGAGCTGCGGCGCCTCTTCGCCTCGGCCCGCGATGCGAAGTCCGAACTTCCTCGAGCGGCGCGCGAGGCCGTCCAGGAAGTTCTCGCGGGCAAGCGGCCGCTGGCGGTCTCGGCCCGGACCACGGACGACCTGATCAAGGTCATGATGTTCGCCGGGGAGACGGGCGTGCGGCTCGTCCTCCTCGACGGCGAGGAGTCCGACAAGGTCGCGGACCTCCTCGTGCAGCGGAAGGTCCCGGTCTGGATCCGCTCGGCGTTGATCCCGGGGCGTCCCATCGAAGGCGACGAAGGGCGTCCCGCCGCCGAGTATCGACGCAACCCCGAGCTTCCCGCGCTGCTCGGCGCGTCGGGCGTGGCCTTCGCCCTTCAAAGCGCCGATGAAGGGCCTTCCGACCTCCTCCTGCTGGCGGCGTACGCCGGCCGCTCGGGTCTCTCCCCGGATGCGGCCCTTCGCGCCATCACCCTGACGCCGGCGGAAATCCTGGGCGTGGCCGACCGGATCGGGACTCTCGAGAAGGGCAAGGACGCCGATCTCGTTTTCCTCAGCGGGCCGCCGCTGGCCTCCGGGTCGGCCGTGCAAAGAGTCATGATCGGCGGGGAAACCGTCTTCGAGCGCCGGCCGGAAGATGACATCACGTATGCCGTGACTTCGCGCGCGAAACCTGGAGGGGACAAGGCGGAAGTCGTCGCGATTCGCGGCGCGCGCATACTCACGGTCACGCAGGGCATCGTGCCCGAAGGCCTGGTGGTCATCGAGGACGGCAAGATCGCCTACGTGGGACGCCAGCGTCCGCTGCCGGAGAAGGCGAAGATCATCGAGGCGGCGGGCCTGACCGCGTCGCCGGGGATGATCGACGCCCACACCTATCTTGGGTTCCACGTGGACGCGACCGAGGGCGCGGTGCGGGGCGGCCGCGTCAATGATGGCGCCCCAGGCGTCACGATCGCGCCTCCCTGCGAGCAGATCCGACTCGACGATCCCGTGTTCCGGGAGGCGGCCGAGGCCGGGATTACGGCGATCCTCTTGGCGCCCGACCAGGGCGGCGTCTGCTCGCTCCTGAAGCTGGAGGGGGCCAAGGCGACTGTCGTGCGCGACGTCGCCGCGGTCAAAACCTACGTGGGCGGGGGCACTCCGGGCTACGTCGCGATCAAGGACTTCCTGGCGCGGGCGCGCAAGTACTACGACGAGTGGGAGGGGTACGAGCGCGCGCAGAAGGAGGCGAAGGAGGCGTCGAAGGCGCCGCCGGGCACGGGCAAACCCGACGCGCTATCCGGAACCTGGAAGGGGAATTTCGAGATCAAGGAGCAGAATCAACGCGGCGAAATCTCGCTGGAGCTCAAGCTCTCCGGGACGGCCGTCACCGGGACCATCGCGGCGGCGCTGCCGGGAGGAGCGACCACCCACGGGGCCAAGGGGACTTTCATCAACGGCGACCTGAAGCTGGAGACCGAGGCGACAGGCACCAAGTCGATCGTCACCGCGCGCGTGGAGCAGGATTCGATGAAGGGGAAACTGGAGATCGAGGCGGAGGGGAACAAGCACACGGCGACCTTCGAGGCGAAGCGACCGCCGGTCACCGCGGGGGCCGCGGAAACGGCGGAACGGAAGGAGCCGAAGAAGGACGAGTCGCTGGAGCCCTGGCGGAAGGTCTTCCGGCGGGAGATTCCGGTCCTGGTCGCCGCGCGCGACTTGCCCTCCATCGAGAACGCGGCCCGCGCCTTCGAGAAGGACTACGCGCTCGATTGGGTCCTTCTCGCGCCGGACGACGCGGATTACGCGGCCGCCCGGGTGCCGGGAGCGATCTTCAGCCCGGACTTCTTCCGCTATCGGCGCGGCGCCACGGCCAATCTCGCGGAAGCGCTGGCGGCGGGAGGGGTTCCCGTCGCGCTGTCGTCGAGTTCCGTATCGGGGACGCGCCACCTCCCGCTCGCCGTCGGGCACGCGGCGAGGTCGGGCCTCGAGGGGACCGAGGCGCTCAAGGCGGTGACGATCCATCCCGCGCGGATGCTCAAGATCGAATCGCGCCCCGGCAGCCTCGAGCGTGGGCGCGACGGCGACGTCGTGCTGACCACGGGCGATCCCTTCGACCTGTCGAGCCGGGTGAAGTACGTCCTCTCGGGCGGGAAGATTGTTTTCGAAAGCAAGGGGCCATGATCCGCCTTCGCGCTGTTTCTGCCTTGGGGAATTTGCCTGCGCTTCGGCGGGATGTTGTCCGGG
>DATHFI010000447.1:0-12254 GCA_035490275.1 Planctomycetota bacterium | reverse complement strand
CTCCAGCCCCGCGTGGGCGGGTCTGCAGGCCGCCCACAGGGAGCGGAGGTTAGCTAGAGAGGACGACCCTAATATGACGACGGGAAGTGAGAGGAACCTGAGAAGAAAATTAGATCGTTCTCATGTCGCCGGGGGAGTATTCAGCGCGATCGGAAGCTGAGGACCGCACTCGGACGACGCCCCGGTAACCATGGCGGTCCCTCCGCGGACGCGCTACAATCGGCTTTCCACGGGAGTCTCGAGCGGATCGTGTCTTCAAACATTCCGTTGCCCCGGCGCATCTACAATTTCCTCGGCTCCCTCTGGTTTCTCATCATCCTCCTCTCGACGATGCTGCTCGCCCTCATCGCGCCGACGATCATCAACTGGTTCAATCCCGACCTCGGGTACGACGTGAGCGTCGGGGCCCTGCGGAGCGACTGGTACGGCGGGTGGTGGTTCAACATCCTCATGGGCCTGCTCATGGTCAACCTCACGGTCTGCACCGTGAAGCGCGTGCCGTGGAGATTTTTCTGGATGTGGGGGTTCCTCATCACCCACAGCGGCATCCTCACGCTGATGATCGGCGCCGCCGTGACCTTCAACTCGAAAATCTACGGCGATCTCCAGGCCATGGAGAAAGAGTCGTACGAGTATTTCACCATCGAGAACCAGAACGAGATCACCGTCGCCACCTCAAGTCAGCGGACGGCTTTCCCGATCGCCTACAACCCGTATCGCCCGTCCAGGGAACGCCGGACTTTCAAGCTCAAGGATGCGCCCGTCTATCTGCACGCCGAGGAGTTCCTGCCGAACGTCGACCCGGAGCCGACGTACCGCGAGACTCCCGACGGACAGGAGACCATCGTCGAAATCCTCGTGCACCAGCCGGATCATGATCCCAAACGCGTGGCCCTCAAACTCAATCAGCACGTGCTCGGCCCGCGTCTCGCGCTCATGGCGACCACTCTCACGGACACCGCGTTCGCAAACCTGAGCGAACCCGCAGGGGAGGAAGGGACGCTGGTCATCACCGTCGACGGCGAGACGCGTGAACTCGACCTCGCCAGGGAAAAGGAGACGCCCGTCCGCGTCGGCGGAGCCCAGGTCACCGTTCTTTCGTGGGGATCGCCCGGCGAGAGCAGCGGCGATTTTTGGGTCCGGTTCGAAGTGGCGCGATCGGGTCGGCAGGCCGAGACCTGGGAGGCCCAGGCCCTCAACACGGACGTCTCGCCCCGTCGGGTCTCTCCACCCGGCGCGGCCGCGCCCCCGGATTTCATGGCGCGCCTCCGCCCGCGATTCCGGGTCGATGCCATCCATGGATCGGACATTTCCGCCGCGGCCTACCTCTGCCGGACCGGCTCGGGCCTGCGCTATCTCTTCCTGAACACGAGGGGTCAAAAGGAGGCGGGGCTTCTCGAGCCCGGACGGAAGCTCGCGTACCCCTTCATGAAGCTGCCCATGGAAATCGAACTCGTCCGATGGATGAAGAACGCCGAGGAGATCGCGGTCCCGACGGAGGTACGCAAGAGCCGGCGGCGCATTCCCGCAATCCGGTTGACCGTGGAATCGGAGAACCAACGCCAGACCAAGTGGGTCAAGTTCTTCGGGGGAGGGGTGGGATTTACGGTGGGGGATCGGCGCATCCTGGTCGTCTTCCAGGGGAAGCAGTACCGGGAACTTCCCTTCACGCTGACGCTCGATGATTTCCGGGTCGAGTTCAACAAGGGGACGGACAGCCCGAGGAGCTTCGAAAGCGACGTGACATTGCAGGACCACGAAACGGGGGATGTCACGAAGGCGACCATCGAGGTCAACACCCCGATGAAGTACAAGGGGTTCGTGATCTACCAGGCGAGCTGGGATCCCGACGACCCCCGGGTCAGCATCTTCCAGATTTCAAAGGACCCGGGGAAAAAGATCCTCTACCTCGGCTGGGTGATGGCGATCTCGGGCGCGATCTTCATGTTCTTCCTCAAACCCTTCCTCCAGCGGCTCCTCGCGGCGGGGCACAAGGGCACCGACGCGCCGCTCGCGTCGTCCGGAGCCCTGATTCTTTTCGCGCTCACCACGCTCGGGACCATCGGCGGAATGCTCGGGCCGCTCCTGCTTCCCCGGGTGGACGCCCTGTGGCTCGGGCTCGGCATCGCGGGCGCCGATCTGCTGCTCGCCCTGGTCGTCGTCCTGATCGCCCGGGCGTGGGTGGCGACGCGGCCCGTCCGCGCCCTCCAGACGGGCGAAATCCTGTCGGCCGGATGGTGCCTCAACACGGCCGCCCTCGTGATCCTCCTCATGATGAAGGTGACCGCATGATCCGACTCGGCGAGTTCGAACTCCACGCCGTGACCGACGGGTTCTTCCGCCTAGACGGCGGCGCGATGTTCGGAATCGTCCCCAAGGTTGCGTGGGAAAAAGTCGCGCCCGCTGACGAGAAGAACCGGATCACGCTCTCGCTCACGAATCTCCTCATCCGGGCCCATGGGAATAACATCCTCGTCGACACGGGCATCGGCACGAAGCACGACCCGAAGTTCGTGGAGATGTACGCCGTCGTCCATCCGCCCACGACCCCGGAGAGTCTCGCCAAAATCGACGTGAAGCCCGAGGACGTGAATTTCGTCGTGCTCTCCCATCTCCATTTCGACCACGCGGGCGGCGCGACGGTCCTTCGGAACGGAGAAATCGTCCCGACCTATCCGAACGCGACCTACATCATCCAGGAAGGGATGTGGCGCGAGGCCCAGGAGTCCAATCCCCGGACGAAAGGCAGTTACATCCCCGACGACTTCCTCCCGCTCCAAAAGGCGGGGCGCGTGAAGCTCATCAAGGGCGACTACGAAATCGTGCCGGGAGTCCGGTGCGTCCTCACGGGCGGCCACGTGAAGCACCACCAGGTGGTCCGCATGGAAAGCCGCGGCGAGAAGGCGATCTACTGGGCGGACCTGCTGCCCACCTCGGCCCACATCAAGCCCGCCTGGGTGATGGGATACGACCTCTATCCGCACGAAGTCGCGTCGCTCAAGCAGCAACTCGTGGCGGAGGCGATGCGCGAGCGGTGGGTGAACGTCTTCGAGCACGATCCCAACGTGGCCATGGCGCGGATCTCGGACGACCGCAAGGGCGGCTTCTCGCTGGAGCCCCTCGAGAAAGTGCCGCGGTAGCGGCCGCGCGGCGAAAGGGGTAAGGTGACGCGAAGATGAAGGCGATTCTCGCGGCGATGGCCCTGGCGTTGACCGCGGGCGCGGCGGGGACCGCGTTCGACAACGCGACGGCGAGCCGCATCGCGATCCTCCACGGCGGCCGCGTCAAGCCCCTCGACAGCTGCGCGCGGGAAGTCCTGCGCTCCATCACCGGCAAGGAGCGGTTTCCCGGGTACTGGGATTCGGTGACCCAGCATCAGATCGAGGTTTTCGGGGACGCGGAGCCGGTCGAGGCTTTCTTGAGGCTCGTCGCGGAGCCCGAGCGATTCCGCGCGCTCAATTTCATCCGGGTGGACCACCCTGAGCTGAAACAGAAGTACCGGCTGGACGAGAATCGGATCTTTTTCAGCCTTCGCGACTTCGACGGCTGCCGCGAGGAGCTCCAGGCGGAAAGCCGTCGCATCGACGCCGACAACGCCACGTCCGCCCAAAGGGCGTTGCTTTCGCTCATCCGGAAGCAGAACTACGTCCAGGCGATCTTCGAGGAGCGACTCCTCGCCATCGTGCCCGTACCCTTCGGTCCGACCGGGGGATGGATGACCCCCGCCGACCTGCGAATCTATTTTTCCGAGGCACAGCCGACCGATCCGCGATTCCGGGCGGTCAAGACGGCGCTCGACGAGTTCCTCAAGAAGGACCCGACGAAAGACCGGGAGCAAACGCTCCGCAAGATCGTGTCGGAATTCGCGCGGGTCAAGTCGGGGCTGGCGAAGGGGGAGTTCGGGGAGGTGAACCTGGCGGTCGCCGGATTGGCGGCGGCCCTCAAGGCGGCGAATCCGGCGGAGTACCCCTCGGACGAGGACATCGACCGCGAGCTCTCCTATCAGAAGCTCCAGCCCTTCTCGCTGGCGGCCGGGGTGTTCGCGCTCGCCTTGCTTATCTACATCGGCGCCTATGTCTTCGACTCGGGCAAGGTTTGGGCCTTCGGGGTGGCGTCGCAGATGGCCGGCATCGGCATGGTCGCCTACGGTTACGCCCTGCGGTGGACCATCGCGGGGCGGTATCCGCTCTCCAATCACTACGAGTCCATGATCATGGTCGCGTTCGGGGCGGGAATCATCTCGCTGATCGCGGAGCTCATCCTCCGGCGACGGGTTTTCGGCCTCGCCGGTACGACCGTCTCGTGCCTGATGATCCTGCTCGCGCAGACCGTCCCGATTTTCGCGGAGCAGTCGGCGATCTCCAACCTCCAGCCGGCGCTCCAGACTTTCTGGATGACGATTCACGTCCCGATCATCATGACGGGCTACGCGGGGGCCGCCATCATCTGCGTCCTCGGCCACATCTACCTGTTCACCCACATCCTGCGGAGGGAATCCCCCGGGAAGGAAGCCGCCCTCGAGGCGCTCGACGTGGTGATGTACCGGGCGCTCCAGGTGACGGTCCTGTTCCTGCTCACCGGGATTCTTCTCGGCGCGGTGTGGGCGGGGGAGGCGTGGGGCCGCCCCTGGGGCTGGGACATGAAGGAGACGTGGGCGCTCATCACGTTGATCGCCTACCTCGTGACGCTACACGGTCGCTTCACGGGTTATGTCCGCGGCCTCGGAACCGCCCTCTGCGCCCTCGGCGGATTCATGCTCGTCATCCTCTGCTACTACGGAGTGAATTTCATCTTCGGCAAGGGATTGCACACCTATGGGTTCGGGTCGGGCGAGATCTGGCCGGTCGTCGCCTTCTTCATCTTCGAGGCCGTCCTGATGGGCGCCTCAGCGGCCGTCGGGATCGCCCGCCGACGCAAGCCGCCCCTGGACGCGGGGACCGAATGACCTCGTCTGAAAAACTCGATCGGCTCCGCGCCATCCTCGGCGAAATGGAGAGCGCCCTCGTCGCCTACTCCGGGGGGGTCGACAGCACCTTCCTGCTCCGGGTCGCCCATGACATTCTCGGAACGCGCGCCGTGGCCGTGACCGCGCTCAGCCCCTCGTTCGCCACGGCGGAGCGCGAAGACGCCGAGCGGTTCGCCCGCGACATGGGCGTCCGGCACGTTCTCATCGAGACGCGCGAGCTCGACCGCGACGGCTATCGCGAGAATTCCCCCGAGCGGTGCTACTTCTGCAAGTCCGAACTTTTCGAGAAACTCGTTCCTCTGGCGGAGCGGGAGGGGCTCGCCTGGGTGGCGTACGGCGAGATCGCGGACGATGCGGCGGACCATCGGCCCGGCGCCCGGGCCGCGCACGAGCTTCGGATCCGAGCCCCGCTCGCCGAAGCATGCCTCACCAAGCTGGAAATCCGCCACCTCTCGCGCGAACTCGGACTGCCGACGTGGGACAAGCCCGCCGCCGCCTGCCTGTCGTCGCGGGTGCCGTACGGACAGGAAGTCACCGCTGAGAAACTCGCAACCATCGAGCGCGCCGAGGAAGTCCTGCGCCGGGTCGGCCTGCGCCAGGTTCGGGTCCGCCACCACGACACGATCGCCCGCATCGAAACGGACGAAGCGGGGCTCCGTCGGCTCATGGAACCGGAGATCCGGGACCATGTCGCGCGCGAACTCCGGCACCTCGGATACGCCTACGTGACACTCGACCTCCAAGGGTACCGGACCGGAAGCCTCAACGAGGTGATCTTCAAGCCCGCGGGTGGAAGCGGGCGTGGATCGATTTGAGCCGCGACCTGTCCACGTGGGTGTAGACCTGGGTCGTGGCGACGCTCGCGTGTCCCAGCATTTCCTGAACGTACCGAAGGTCGGCGCCCCCCTCGACCAGGTGCGTCGCGAACGAATGGCGGAGCGCGTGAGGGTAGACCCGCCGCGTCAGGCCCGCCCGCTCCGCGGCTTTCCTGACGATCTTCCATAACGTCGCGCGATTCAGCCCCGTCCCGCGTCGCCCGACGAAGAGCATTTCCGACTCGCGAGCGAATCCGGGTCGCTCCTTATCGATCCACGCGCGCAGGGCCGCGACCGCGGCCCGTCCCATGGGGACGACACGCTCGCGAGACCCCTTGCCGAAACAGCGCAGGTAGGTGGCGTCGAGGTGCAGATCCTGCAGGCGAAGGCCGGCCAGCTCGGAAGCCCGGATGCCGCAGGCGTAGAAGAGCTCGAGGATCGCCCGGTCGCGGAGCGGCGCGATTCCCCCGATGGCCCCGACGTCGCAGAGCCGGGCCGCCTCGGCGGGGCTGAGCACCTCCGGCAGCGAGCGCCGACGGGAGGGCATCGGGAGCGCCCGGGGAAGATCGGCCGGCGCCCGGCCCTCGAGCGCCATGAATCGGAGGAAGGACCGCACCGCCGCGATGGCCCGGGCGACCGAAACCGGCGCCAGGCCCGCGTCTTCGAGGTGGAGCGGGAATTCCTCGAGCACCGGCCCCGTCAGCTTGTCCGTGGATTCGATGTCGCGCTCGAGCGCCCACCTTTGGAACCGATTCAGATCGCGTCCGTAGGCAGCCCGGGTGTGGGGGCTGCATCCGCGCTCGACCTGAAGGCTGGTCAGGAACTCCTCGATATCTTCGATCATCTACAGAAGTATCGGCAATCCAGGCCTTTCGGATTCGAGGGCGTTGACTCAGTCTCCAGATTCCTGATCCCAGAGCCCAGTCCCCGAAGTTTCGAGTCGCAAGCCGGAGGCGAAGAGCGCATTAGAGTGCCATCCGTGTGAACGCAAGCTCCGGAGCTTGAAACCGGAGGCTTCCGAAAGCTGGTATCTGGTATCTGGGAGCTGGAATCTGACCCGCTACCGATATGCGGGACCGGTTGACCCGGAGGGCGGCGAGCCCTAAACTGGAAGCTCTCAGATGAAGTTGCTGATTCTCCCCATCCTGGTCCTGGCGGCCGCCGCTTCCCCCCAGGAGACGGCCAGGGTCGTTCCCCCGGCCGGCGCCCGGGCCTCCGGAATGGCGGCCCGCATCAACGACGAGATCATCACCTGGGACGAGGTCGAGCTGACCCTCCGGACCATTTCGCCGGAGCAGCGCACGCCCGACCTCCGGCGCAACCAGCTCCGCACGCTGGCCGAGCGGATGCTCTTCCTGCAGGAAGCGAAGAAGTACGGGATCACCGTACCCGAAGCGGAGGTGGACGGGCTCCTGGAGACCGAACGGAAGCGGAACGGCTGGACCTCCGACCAGCTTCAGCGCTACATCAACTCCGTCGAGAACATGAGCATCTCGGAGTACCGGGACATCCTCCGGAAGGACCGGACGATCTGGCTGCTCTTCTCCCGGCTGGTGACGGAGCCGCTTCGCAACCCGAACTCGAAGGTGATGCTGCTCATCGAATTCGTCTCCCCCGAGGAGATGCGCGAGTACTACGCCAACAACGCGGACCAGTTCAAGGCGATCCGCCAGATGGACCTCGTCCGGCTTGCTTTCCAGTTCCAGACCCCCGAGGAGAAGGAGGAGAAGATCCGCCTGGCGCAGTCCATCCGGAGAAAGCACAAGGAGGGGGCGCCGCTCTACTACCTCGCGGTGTATTACATGGACATCAACCTCATGCCCCGCAAGGAGGGGAAGTCGGCCCCGGTGTATGAAAACCTCACCCCGGGGGACTCGCCTTTCTCGAAGGAGACGACCGAGTTCCTGTTCGAGACCCTCAAGGAGGGCGAGACGAGCGACATCATCATGGATGGGAACACGGTGAACCTCTTCAACATCCTGCGGAAGGTGAACGAGAAGGATAAGACTTTCGAAGAGGCGCAACCCTTCATCCGCAAGCAGCTGGAGTCGGCCAAGCGCCGGTACAACCAGAAGATCCTCCGGGACGCCCTCATCCGCCGCTCCTTCGTCGAACCGGCCGACCTCTTCAAGTAATGCCATCCCCGCCCGTCGCCCTTCGCGTCCGGGAAAACCTGCTGCGTGTGCGCGAGCGAATCGAAGCCGCCTGTCGCCGCGCCAAGCGCCAACCCGGGGAAATCACCTTGGTCGCCGTGACCAAGAGTGCGTCGCCGGGAGAAGTGGAGGCGATCCTCGAGCTCGGCGTGCGCGACCTGGGCGAGAGCCGCGCGATCGAGGGCTCGGCGCGCGCCGCGCAATTCGGCCCGGACGTCCGGTGGCACTTCATCGGACACCTCCAGACCAACAAGGCGAAGCGCGTCGTCGAAGCATTCCAGGTCGTCCATTCGGTCGACCGGGCCGGCCTGGTCGATGAACTCGAAAGACGGGCCGCCGGGCGCAACCGCCGGCTTCCCATGTTTGTTCAAGTGAATGTCAGCGGCGAGGCCACCAAGGGAGGATTCCGTCCCGAGGAGACCGCGGCCGCGGTGGGGCAGCCGCGCTCGGCGAAACCTCACCTCGACGTGGTGGGCCTGATGACCATGGCCCCGGAAGGGCCGCCGGAATCGGCGCGCCCCCATTTTCGGAAGCTCCGGGAGCTCGCGGCCGCCTGCGGCCTCTCCGGCCTTTCAATGGGGATGACCGGGGATTTCGAAGTCGCGATCGAAGAGGGCGCGACGCACATTCGCGTGGGGACGGCGCTCTTCGGGTCGTCAAACAGAGTATATTGAGACTTCCATGCCTCGCCTGATCGTCGAAAAAGGCCACGAGAAAGGCCGGTCGATCCCGCTGGCCGCCAAGACCACGATCGTCTTCGGCCGGGACACCTCCGCGAATGTCCAGATCAAGGACACGATGGCCTCGCGGATGCACTTCAAGATCGAGCCCCGCCCCGACGGACTCTGGCTCGTCGATCTCGAGAGCCTCAACGGAACCCTGGTCAACGGCCATCCGGCGCGCGAAGCGCGGCTCAACACGGGTGACCTGGTTCGAGTCGGGGAGACGACGTACTCGTTCCTCCCGGATGACGCCGGCGAAGATCCGCTCGTCGGAAAGCGCATGGGAGGTTACAAGCTCCTCGAGCGCGTCGGCCGGGGCGGGATGGGGACGGTCTACAAGGCGGAGCAGGTCGACCTTCAGCGGATCGTGGCGCTCAAGATCATTTCCGAAGAGCACCTCAAGAACAAGGACTTCGTGGACCTCTTCGTGCACGAAGCCCGCGCCGCCGCGAAACTCAACCACCCGAACATCGTCCAGGTCTACGACGTCAAGAAATCGGACGACCAGTACTACTTCTCGATGGAATTCGTCCCCGGCGGGAGCGTGCAGGACCTCCTCAACCGCCAGCGCAAGATCCCCGTCGAGGAGACGGTGCGGATGATCCTCGACGCCGCCCGCGGGCTCGAGTACGCCCACCGCAAGGAGATCATCCACCGCGACGTGAAGCCCGACAACTTCATGATCGGCGAGGCGAACGCCATCAAGATCGGCGACCTCGGCCTGGCCCAGCGGCTGGGCGAAAAACTCTCCGCCGACGACGAGAAGACGGTCATCGGGACGCCGCATTACATCGCGCCCGAGCAGGTCCTCGGGAAGCCCGCCGACTATCGGAGCGACATCTACTCTCTCGGTTCGACGATGTACCGCCTGGAACGGGGTGAACCCGGCGATCATGAGCTCGTAAACCGGAAGGCGCGGGAAGAGGCGGTCCCCCTCGGAACGGCCGTCTCCGACATTCCCCCGGCGCTGAGCGCGATCTGCGCGAGGATGATGGCGCGCCTCCCCGAGCAGCGCACGGAGTCGATGACCGCCGTCATCGCCGACCTCGAGGGGTGGATCCGCGACACGCGCGGGGAAACGACGGCGTCCCGCGAGTCGGCTCCCACCGGCCGAAGGCTCCTCGCCGCCGCCGTGGCCCTCCTGGTCGTCGTCGTGGTCGGGGGCGTCCTCGGCGCCATGGCGATGCTCAAGAAAAGTCCGCCCGCCTCGCACGAGAGGGGAGGCGCGTCGTCGGACCCGGATGGCGGAGCGGCGGAGGTCAAACGCGATCTCGCGGTCCTCGAGGAAGGCAAGCTGGACGACCGCCGTCTCGAGACGTTCGACGATGTCCTGAAGATGTACGACGCGATCGTCGAGCGGTGGCCCGGAACCGAGTGGGCGAAAGACGCGGTCCGCCGCAAGGAGGCGCTCCAGATCCGTCTCCGGGGCTTGAAGGCCGCGAAGCAGCTCGCGACCCTCGATGAAGCCGACAGGGAGGCATGGAAGCAGCTCCTCCAGACATTCCAGGGCGGCCGGGAGGACCTCGCCGAAGCCGACAAGATGGCCCGCGAGTTCCAGGCCTTCGCCACGGACTCCGCCTGGAAAGGCACCGAGGCGGCGCTGGAGGCCGGGCGCCGGGCGAAGACGATCACCGATTGGAAGGCGGAAGTGGGCAAGCGGCGCGCCGCCTTCGAATCAACCCGGACTGAGGCGGACAAGGCGATGACGGAGCGCCGTTATCGGGATGCCTGGGAGGGCTACAACAGGTACCTGGGGGACCTCGCGTCGTACACCTGGGAATCCAAGGACCGGTACAATTCGCTCCTCTACGACTCCGCCGCGCGCCGGAACCAGGAGCTCGTCGTCGAGCGGGCCCGCAAGGGATTCGAGGAGGTTGAAAAACAGGCCTCCGACCTGGCGAACCAGCGCGAGTTCGCCAAGGCGGTGGAACTCCTCGAGGCGACGTCGCGCGATTCCCTGGCGGAGCCCGCCAAGCTGGCCAAGGACCGGCTGGTCGAAATTCATGCCCGCTGGAGTGAGGCGAACCGGGTGGCGGCGGAGCGAACTGCCGAAGAGGTGCGCAGATTCGCGGAGCTCGACCGGCGCGACTACGAAGCCGCCGCGCGGCGCTGGCACGAACTGGTACTCCGCTTCGATCCCAAGACCGTCCTGGCCGAGGCCCAGGCGCTGCGCGCATCTCCCGAGCGATTTCCGCGCCTTCCCGCCACGCAGGCTCTCATCCAATCCAGGATTTCCGCCTTGCGAACGCTTGCCGATTTCAAGGAGACGTTCCTCCGCCTCTGGAACGACCCGCAGCAGCCCGTCAGCCGGAAGATCACGCTGGGCACTCTCTCCGGCACGGTGCTGAAGGTCACCGACAACAACCTGAGGATCGGGTTCGGATCCGACAGCCACATGGACCGGTCGTTCGCGGAAATCCTGGGAGGGCCCAAGGCGTCCGAACTCTTCCCCGATTTTCTTGCCCACCTCAAGGGCGGACTGAAGAATCCGGACGCGCGCTGGTCGATGGGCCTGGCGATCCTCTGCTTCGAGCTCGGGCAGTACGAGCGTGCGCTCGACGAGCTCCGTTCGATCGAGCGGAACGCGGACGACCCGACAAAGAAATTCCTGGCCGAGTTCCGGCCCCTCGCCGATGAGCTGACCTACAACGATGCCGACGAGATCGAGGCGCAGAAGCACTTCGACCGGCTCCAGACGGCGATGAAGGACCCCGAATCCGCCCCGCGGTTCGACCCCAACCGGGAACTGCAGGTCCTCCGGACGAGGTACACGGCGACGGCACTGGTGGCGGCCCAGAAGGCGAAGCTCGACGAAATCGAGAAGCGGCTCGCGGAACGGGGCGGCAAGGATCGGGAGAAGAAGCTGCGCCTCGAGAGGTACCAGAAGATCCAGGCGCTCCGGGCCAGGATCCAGACCGAGACCCGGAACAAGGAAGGGGAGATCACCAAGTCCATCGGGAATATCAAGGATCTCCTCGAGCGGAACTACCACCTGGGCGAGTCGGAGTGCGCCTTCGGGAACCTGAAGAACTCGACGAACATCCTCCTGGAGGCCCTGGACCTCGGCTTCCGGCGGCTCACCGGCGCCTCCCGCCGGAATCCCATGGACCCGACCGCCCTCCACGTCGCGCGGATCGGCGCCGGGCTCATGCGCAATCTCGCCCTCCAGCACCAGGAGTCCGGAGCCGCCGACATCCGCAACAAGGTCGACAAGCGGTTCGCAGATACCGGCCCGGAATACCAGCCGTGGTCGAACTATTGCTCCGCCCACCGCCAGTGGACGGCGGAGATGGCGGGCCGGATCAAGCAGAACGGCGAGGGACTGGACCGACTCGAAAAAACCCTCCAGGACGACCCCGAGGCGAAGAACCTGTGGGAACTGGCCGACGCGCGCGAAACGCTGCGCGACTACATCGACGCCCGCGCGCTCTACACCGCGGTCCTGGAGAATCCCGAGTTCGAGAAGGTGAAGAGCGGGGACGCGGTTCATCGACTCGCGGAAATCGCCTTCATGTTCCGGGACATCCTCGAGGCCGAAAAGCTCTTCCTCCGCATGAAGCAGGATTATCCGACCCATCCGAAGGTCGCCCAGCCGAAC
>DATHFI010000446.1:0-2403 GCA_035490275.1 Planctomycetota bacterium | reverse complement strand
CCGCATGTTCCGGATCATTCCCCGCGAGGAGAGCTTCTTCCTGCTCTTCGAGGGGGCCGCCAAGAACGTCCACGAGGGCGCCCTGGCGATGCTCGAGTTCCTCGAGAAGTTCACCGACCCCGCCGAGCGCGCCAAGAGCATGAAGGACATCGAGCACCAGGGCGATCGCATCACGCACGACACCATCGAACGGCTCAACCGGACCTTCATCACCCCGCTCGACCGCGAGGACATCCACGAGCTCGTCACGCGCCTCGACGACATCCTCGATCTCATCGACACCTCGATGAACCGGATGGTCCTCTACAAGATCGAGCGGCCGACCGAGGACGCCATCCTCCTCGCGCGCTGCCTCCGCCACGCGACCGCCCTCATCCTCGAAGCCATGCCGCTCCTCCGCGACATGAAGAACGGCCCCGAGATCCTCAAGCGGTGCGTCGGCATCAAGGCCCAGGAGAACGAGGCGGACCGCATCGAACAGCACGGCCTCGCGTCTCTCTTCGACAACAAGCACGAGCCCATCGAGATCATCAAGTGGAAGGACATCTACCAGGATCTCGAGACCGCGACCGACCGCTGCGAGGACGTCGCCAACGTCCTCGAAGGGATCGTGCTGAAAAATGCCTGACCCCTGGGTAGTCGCGGCGATCATCACGCTGGCCCTCGCGTTCGACTTCGTCAACGGATTCCACGACGCGGCGAACTCCATCGCCACGATCGTCTCCACGCGCGTCCTGAAGCCCCATTGGGCCGTCGTGTGGGCCGCCTTCTTCAACTTCGTCGCCTTCCTCCTTTTCCCGCTGGGCGTCGCCGCAACGATTGGCAAGGGCGTGGTCGTCCAGGAGTTCGTGACCATCCCAATCGTGACCGCGGGCCTGGCGGGCGCGATCGCGTGGGACCTGGTCACGTGGTGGGGCGGGATTCCGACGAGTTCCTCCCACGCGCTCGTCGGCGGCTTCGCGGGGGCTGCGGTCGCCGCGTCGGGCTTCAAGGCACTCGTCGTCGGGGGCATCGCGAAGATCGGCGCGTTCATTCTCATCGCGCCCGTGATGGGCATGCTGATCGGGTTCACGGTCATGGTCGCCACCTACTGGATCTTCCGGCGCTTCACCCCGGCGCGGGTGGGCGGGCTCTTCCGCCGGCTCCAGCTCGTTTCCGCGGCCGCGTACAGCCTGGGCCACGGAGGCAACGACGCGCAGAAGACGATGGGCATCATCCTCGCCGTCCTGATTGCGTCCGGCATTCTCGGCCGCCGGGACGACGTGCCTTTCTGGGTCGTCCTCATGTGCCATGCGGCGATGGGACTCGGCACGATGGCGGGCGGCTGGCGGATCGTGAAGACGATGGGCCAGAAAATCTGCCACCTCCAGCCCGTCCACGGTTTTTCCGCGGAGACGGGAGGCGCCATCTGCCTCTACATCGCGACGTGGCTCCACATCCCGGTGAGCACGACCCACACGATCACGGGGGCAATCGTGGGCGTCGGCGCGACCCGCGGCCTGCGGGCGGTGCGGTGGGGCGTGGCGGGGCGCGTCGTCTGGGCGTGGATCCTGACCATCCCGGCGAGCGCCCTCATCGCGGCGACGTGCTGGTGGGCGTTCTCCGCCCTCGGCTGGCGGTAGGCGGTAGTGTGTCAGTTTCGAGTTTCCAGATCCCAGATCCCAGCTTTCGGAAGTATCCAGTTTCAAACTCCAAAGCCGGGATTCACACGGTTTGCCCGGAAATGAGCGATTCGGCTCCGGCTGGATGCTTGGAACTTCGGGAGACTGGAATCTGGGATCTTGAAGCTGGTAACTGAGACACCGCCCGGTAGGCGCCGATCTACCTCGCCCCGCGGCCCTCCCGCTATACTCCACGTCTGGAATGAGACTGAACCTGCCGGTTCTCGCGGGCGGCTCGGTGGTCGCGGTCGGGCTCGCCGTCCTGGTTCTCTGGAAGCCCCCGCCGCCGCCGGAGGACCTGGCGCGTCCTGCAGTCGAGCGTCTCCGAGGCCTCCTCCGCGACCAGGGGAAGATGGAAGGACGCGATTTCGTCATCGCGCCGCCGGTCGTTATCCGCCACGCCGAGGATGAGATCATCGTCCGGCTCGACGTCCAGGGTTCCAGCGGCGAGATCCTCCGCGAGTACGACCGGTTGCGCCCGGGGCGGGACGGGTGGGAATTCGACCGGGAGATCACCCAGGACTTCCAGGAGTTCGTCGATCGCGAACAGAAGGCCATCTGCGACCGGCTGGGAAAGCGGCTCGCCCAGACCTACCATGGTTCCGTCGACATCCCCGCCGACCGGGTGCGGATCAACTCGAAACTCACGGAGAAACCGGGGGACGCCAAGAATCCTCCGCAGCTCGTCGGCCGCGTCGAGGTCCGTTTCCGGGACTCCGGCGAGGGGCTCTGGGTGGAAGAG
>DATHFI010000445.1:0-9300 GCA_035490275.1 Planctomycetota bacterium | reverse complement strand
CGGATCGCGCTCTCAACGCCCAGGCGGCCCTCGTCGTGGCGCTCGAGAATCGGTCCCGGTTCGGCAACGCGGCCGTCGTCCTTCGGCGGATGGCGGCCGGAGGTCCACGCCGGGAGATCACGATCGCCGGCAAACGCGTTTCGGTTGGAGAGTTCGTCGAGTCGCGGCTCGCCCGGGACGAATACAAGCGGGCCGAGGCCTCCGCGCCTCCCATTCGCCTCTCCCCGCCGCTGAAGAAAGCCCCGGCCTACACGGAGCGCGAGTTCATGCTCGGGGCGGCGGTGCTCCGGCCCGACGGCCCGGCGCCCGCCCGCGGCGCCGCGCTTCTCTTCCTGACGTTCGGCGGCGCGGTGAAGGCGATCGACCCCGTCTCGGGAACCGAGGCCTGGCGCATGGCCACGGATGCTCCCGTGCGCGCGGCCTTCTTCCACGAAGACGCGCTCGTCCTCTGTTCCGATTCGTTCATCGCGCGCGTCCAGCCGGCGACGGGGGCCGTGGACTGGAAACGCACGCCGAACGCGCCCATGAAGGGCTTCTGCCGAGCGGGAGCGATGCTGTGCTATCTCACCTCGGACCCGAAAGCCGCGGGCCTCGCCTCGGTCACGGCCCTCGATCCGTCGCGCGGCTTCGTCGTTTGGTCCCAGGGTTTCCAGGGCCTGGCCGTTTCCTCGCCCCTCGCGGCCGACGACCACGTGGCCCTGGTCACCTCCTCGCCGAACCAGATCCTTCTCTTCGACGCCGAAACCGGGCGCCCGGAAACGCCGGTCTCCCTCGCCACCCAGGGGGGCGGGCTCCGCGTCCTCGGGGTCGTCGGGGGCGTCCTCCTGATCCACTCGGAGGAAGGCGGCCTCCAGGCGCACGCGCTGCCCTCGGGCGCCCGCCTCTGGTGGATGGCGCTGGAGCGGTGGTCGGTCACGGTGATGGCGACCTCCCGCGCCGGACTCTTGGTGGGTGGGACGGAAAACGGCATTCCGTCGGCGATGCTCATCGATCCCAGGAGCGGAAAGCGGAAAGGCGTCGCCGAAAATCTCGACGGGATCCCCGCCACCCCCGTCGCCATGGACGATCGGCGCGTCGTCCTGGCGGTCCGCCGGGGCGACCGGACCCTCGGCGTCCGCTCGCTCGACCTTTCGGACTCCCGGTTGAAGACGCTCTGGAGCCTGCCGGCGGGCCGCGACGCCCTCCAGTCGGTGCCGCTGCTCGCCGACGGCCACGCGGTGGTGCTCCATCTCGCCGCGACCCCGGACGGTAAATTCACGGCGTCCGTGGACCTGCTTGATCCTTCGGGTCGGAAGGTGCAGAATATTGGCAGCGAAGCGCCGCTGGAGCGGCCTCCCTCCATCGCCCTCGCCAACGACGCGTTGATCCTGCTCGTAGAAAACCGGGTCGAGGTGTATCGATGATTCCGAAGTCCCTGCGGGCGGCGGCCCTGGCGGCCGCGGCCCTCCTGTCGTCTCCGCACCCGGCGCCGGGACAGGATCACGGCTACGGCGTGGCGACCGACCTGTTCACCCGCGACGTCAAGGCGGCGTGCGAGGGAGGCCTGGCCTGGCTCGCCACCCGCCAGAACGACAACGGGTCGTGGACCTGCAAGATCGGCTACAAGCTGTTCGAGGACTACCACGGCGAGGACGGCCAGGACGTCGGGGTGACGGCGCTGTGCGGCATGGCTTACCTCGGGTCCGGCTACCTCCCCGACCGCGGCAAGTACGGGCGCGTGGTCTCCAAGGCGCTCGACTTCATTCTCGCCAACGTCCGGGAGGAGGACGGGTACATCACCTCGAACGGATCGCGGATGTACAGCCACGCCTTCGCCACGATGTTCCTCGCGGAGGTCCACGGGACGACTCCGCGATCGGACCTGCGGCTCAAGCTCAAGCGGGCGGTCGACCTGGTCGTCAACGCGCAGAACCGCGAGGGCGGCTGGCGATACCAGCCCATTCCCGTGGACGCGGATCTCTCCGTGACGGTCTCCACGCTCCAGGCGCTGCGGGCGGCGCGCAACACCGGGATCGCCGTCCCCCTCGAGACGATCGAGCGCGCGACCTCGTACGTCCGCCGGTGCGCCCGGGACTTCGGCTTTTCCTACCAAGCCGCCACGGACTACACGTTCAACGACACGCGCATCTCGTACCCGCTCTCCGCGGCCGGGGTCGTGGCCCTCTACAGCGCCGGCGAATACGACTCCCGCGAAGTGCGCTCCGGCCTCGCCTACCTCGACCGCTCTCCGCGCGGCATGCGGCCGGGGAAGTACCACTATTTCTACGGCCATTACTACGCCTCCCAGGCGAAGTACCTTTCCGAGCTGAAGCGCCAGGGCGATTTCCGGGAGTACTACATCCGGGTGCGCGACGAAATCCTGGCGAATCGGAATCCGGACGGCGGGTGGACCGACGACGTCGGCCGCACGTACGCGACGGCCATGGCGCTCATCGTTCTCCAGATGCCCTGCGAGCGCCTCCCCCTCTTCCAGAAATAGCCGGCCTTGGGATCGCTCCCGGCTTCCGGCTGGCGGCCTCCCGTCCCATGGCTCGCAACGGGGAACTGGGAACGGGGAGCTGCGCACTCCAATTGCGTCCTTCCTTGACCCAATGAAGTCGCGCCGGGGGCCGCTTCTGCTACACTCCCCCCATGGTCGCGGTGCTCGAGACCGAGGGCCTCACCCGCCATTTCGGCCGCATCCGGGCCGTCGAGGACCTGAATCTCCGGGTCGAAGAGGGGGACATCTACGGATTCCTCGGCCTCAACGGCGCCGGCAAGACCACCTCGATCCGGATGTGCCTGCGCCTCATCCGGCCGACCGCGGGCCGGATCCGGGTTTTCGGGCGGGACCTTCGCTCCGACTTCATCTCCATCATGAGCCGGATCGGCGCCCTCGTGGAGCTCCCCGCCTACTACCCCCACCTCTCGGCCCGCAAGAACCTCGAGATTCTCCGGATCCTGACGCCGGGAATCGAGCCGGCGCGGATCGACGAAGTCCTCGAACTCGTGGGACTCGGTCCACGGCGGAACAGCGCGGTGCGGACCTACTCCCAGGGCATGCGGCAGCGGCTCGGAATCGCCATGGCGCTCCTGCCCCGGCCCCGTTTCGTGATCCTCGACGAACCGACGAACGGCCTCGACCCGCAGGGAATTTCCGACATCCGGAACGTGCTTCGCGAACTGAACCAGCGGCACGGCGTGACCATTCTCATCTCGAGCCACCTCCTCCACGAGGTGGAGGTCACGTGCACCCGGGTGGGGATCCTGAAGGAGGGCCGGCTCGTCGAGCAGGAGACGGTCGAGGCGATTCTCGCGAAGGCGGGCGCCGCGGTGCGGATCGTCTCGGACTCCCCCGACCGCGCGCTCGCGATCGCGCGGGCCCTGCCGTACGTGCAGGGGGCGGCCTCCGACGGCAACGGGGCGGTCACGGCACGGGTCGCCCCGGACAAGCGGGCCGACCTGAACGCGGAGCTCGTGAAGGCGGGCGTGAAGGTTTCGGGCTTCGTCCCCGAGAGGACGACCCTGGAAGACTACTTCCTTTCCAGGTGAGCCATGGCGGGACGCGTCATCCGTCTGACCCGGGCCGAGCTGCTCAAGCTCGTCCACCATCCCTTCTTCATCGTGGCGCTGGTGATCCTCGCGACGGTGACGATCCTGGGGGCTTGGGCGTTCGAGCCGAAGACGACTCTCTGGAGCGGACCGCACACGCTCCTGCTCTTCGCCTTGGGCGCCAAGGCGGGGCTGAAGATCGCTTCTTTCCTGCTCGTGATTTTCGGGAGCCTCTTCTTCGCCGGGGAGTTCGACAAGGGGACCATCAAGCTCCTGCTGACGCGGCCCGTGACGCGGACCGAGGTGTTCCTGGCGAAGTGCCTGACCGGCCTGATGCTCGCGGGCCTTCTTTTCGGGACGGTGCTCGCCCTCAGCTTCGGCTTCGGTTGCCTGCGGGGCGAGTGGGGCCCGGTGTGGGAGAGCCAGCAGGGGCTGATTCTTTCCACCACCGACGGCATCGGGGGCCATGCCGCCAAGGCGGTCGGCATGAGCGCCGCCGGAGTCTTCGCCGCCGTCCTGCTTGGGATCGCGGTCTCGACCGTTGTCGAATCGTCGGGATTCGCGGTGGCGATCGCCCTGACGCTTTTCATCGGCATGGATCTTGGTCTCGGCTTCATGCGGGAGGAGCGGGCGCGCTACCTCTTCAATTGGTATCCGTCGTACGCGTTCGACACCCTGCGATCCTTCGCCGAGGGATCTTCCACCCTGTGGCGGTCCTCCGCCGAAGCCCGTGTCAATCTGCGGGTCTTTTCGGTTCCGATCTGGTTGGCGGTGCCGGCCGCATGGGCGGGATTCTGCGCCGCCGTCGGCTACGTCCTCTTCCGGATCAAGAACATTCTCGCGTGAGCTTGCGGGGGCCCCCGGGCCGGGCTAGAATCGCGCTCCCATGAGACTCTCCTCCCTCCTGAACCCGAAGCTCGTCAAGTGCGGGCTCTCGGCCACGACCAAGGAGGAGGCCCTGGCGGAGGTGGCGCGGATCCTTTCGGCGGTGGAGCCTTCGCTGACCGAGCCGGAGCTCCTCGCCGCTCTCGCGGAGCGGGAGAAGCTCGGACCCTTCTCCATGGGCAAGGGGATCGCCTTCCCCCACGCCCGCACGGAGAAGGTGAAGGATTTTTCGATCGTCCTGGGGACCTCGCCGGGCGGCCTCGACTTCCGCGCCCCCGACGGCCACAAGGTCCACATCGTCATCCTCTTCGCCATCCCCAAGAAGCACTCGAACCTGTACCTCCACACGCTCGCCGCCTTCCTCAATTTTTTCACCGTCGAAGGGAACATGAAGCGCATCCTCGAGGCTAGGTCCGGCGAAGAGCTGATCGCCGTCATCGACGCCCTCTCCGTCCGGGGCCGCGAGACGGTCGTTCCCCAGGGGCCCGGCTACCCGACCGCCCTCACGCCCCAGACGACGGTGACCAAGGCCCTGGAAACGCTCTCGGCCGCGCGCGGAGAGTCGCTGCCCGTCCTCGACGGCGAAGGCAACCTCGTGGGCGAGCTGACCTCGGCCGCGATCCTCCAGCTCGCGCTGCGCGACCACCTCCTGGCCCTCTCCGCTCCCGGGGTGCTGTCGCCCGGTCCCTCGCTCGAGAAGGCGCTGCGCCAGCACGCGGACTCTCCGGTCCACACGGTCCCGGGGCTCGTCGCGACGAACGGGTTCCGCACGATCCAGGAGGACGACACCCCGCTGCAGATGGCGGCGGCCCTCGCGCAGGCGGGCCGGACCTCGGCCTACGTCCTCCGCGGGACGAAGCTCGTGGGCACGATCACGGCCGCCGAGGTCCTCCGCAGGCTCGGCGCGCCCCGTCCCGCGCCTTGACCCCGGCGGAAGCGACGCGATGACGGTTCTCTGGCGCATCGGCTCCGTCCCCTACCTAAACGCGAAACCCCTGCTCTGGGGACTCGACCGCGATCCGGCCGTCCGCCTCATCCTCCGCCCTCCCGCCGCGCTCGTGCCGCTGATGGAACGCGGCCGACTCCAAGCGGCCCTCCTTCCCTCGATCGAGGCCATCCGGCTCGGCCTCGTCCACGTGCCGGGGATCGCGATCGCCTCCCCCGGCCGCACCGGAAGCGTCCTCCTCCACCTCAAGAAGCCGCTCCGACAGGTGCGGACCGTGGCGCTCGACCGAAATTCGAGGACGACGAACGCGCTCGCCCGGATTCTCCTCGAGCGGCGGTACGGGCTTCACCCCCGATACGTGAAGCACGACCCCGACGGCCGCCGCGATTTCCGCCGCGACCCGAAGGTGGACGCCGCGGTCACGATCGGCGACGCCTCGTTCCGCGACTGGGGCCTCCCGGCGATCGATCTCGGAGCGGCGTGGCGGGACCTGACGGGCGTCCCCTTCGTCTTCGCGCTGTGGGCCCTTCCCCGCCGGAACGCCGCGCTCGAGGGACGCCTGCAGTCCGCGGCGCTCGAGGGCCGCCGGAGGCTTAAGGAGATCGTCGACGCCGAACACGCCGGGGCGGGGCTCACCCGCGCGGAGTGCACGCAGTATCTCACGGAGCGCATCACCTACGACCTGGGTCCCGGGGAACGGACGGGCCTGCGGCTCTTCGAGCGCCACGCCCGCGATTTGGGACTACTGGACTCCCCCGCGCCCCGGCGCTAGGGTGGCACATTCATGCTGACCTCCGCCCCGGTCCGCGAGGCCGTCGAGAAAGCCAGGGCGGGCGAGCGGCTCACCGACGAGGACGCCGTCGTCCTGTTCGAGCAGGCCAATCTCATTGATCTCGGCGAGGGGGCCGACGCGGTCCGCTGGCGATTCCACCCCGAGCCGGTCGTGACTTACATCGTCGACCGGAACGTGAACTACACGAACACCTGCATCACCTACTGCAAGTTCTGCGCCTTCTATCGGCCGCCGGGCCACCCCGAGGAGTACACCCTGACCCACGAACAGCTGGGACAGAAGATCCGGGAAACCAAGGCGGCCGGCGGAGTCCAGATCCTGCTCCAGGGCGGGCACCACCCGTACTACAAGATCGAGTGGTACGAGGAGATGCTCCGCTTCATGAAATCGTTCGACATCCATGTCCACGGTTTCTCGCCGAGCGAGATCACCCACGTCGCGCAGCTCTCGAAGCTGACGCTCGCGGAGACGATCCGCCGGCTGCGGGCCGCGGGACTTGACACGATTCCCGGGGGCGGCGCGGAGATCCTCGTCGACCGCGTCCGGCGGGAGATCAGCCCGCTCAAGCTCATGACCGACGGCTGGCTGGAGGTGATGCGCGAGGCTCACGTGCAGGGGATGAAGACGACGTGCACGATGATGTACGGCCACGTCGAGACGTACGCGGACCGGGTGGAGCACCTCCGACGGCTCCGCGAGGTGCAGGACGAGTCCCTGGCGCGGGGCAACGGCGGCGGGTTCACGGCCTTCATCTGCTGGAGCCTCCAGGCGCAGAACACCGAGCTCGCCCACATTCAGTCGACGGGAGGCCACGAGTACCTCAAAACGCTGGCCGTGGCGCGGATGTACCTCGACAACATTCCCAACCTGCAGTCGAGCTGGGTCACGCAGGGCGAGAAGATCGGCCAGATGGCGCTCAAATACGGGGCGAACGACATGGGCTCGACGATGATGGAGGAAAACGTTGTGAGCCAGGCGGGCGCCACCTTCCGGATGCCCGAGCCCGCCATCGCCCGCGTCATCCGCGACTTCGGGTACGTCCCGAAGCGCCGCGACTGCTACTACAAAGTCATCGGGTAAGACATCAGGCATCGGACATCGGACTTCAGTAGAGTGTTCAGTTTGTAGTAATCAGCAGATTTCAGTTGTAGACTTCGGCCTGATGTCCGAAGTCTGAAGTCTGATTTCTGTCCCAAAGCCAGAATTGGTGCGGCGCCATAACCTCCCAGGGCACAACGGGGTGGAGGTGGCCGATGAAGCTCCTCACCGGAGTCATTTTCCTGCACGCCTTGGCCCTGCCCGCCGCCGCCCAGACGTGGACGCCGAAGACGCCCCCTCCCGCGGCCCCCGGCGCGGGCGCCTCGTCCGCGTCGCATGGCGGGCTCGTCTACCTGTTGCGCGGCGGAGGCACGAAGGATTTTCTCTCCTACAACCCCGCGACCGATGCGTGGTCGGCGCGGGCGCTTCTACCAACGGCGGCCGACGCGGGCGCCGGACTGGCCGCGGAGGGCGCGAAGCTGTACGCCCTCTTCGGGGCCGGTGGGAGCGCATTCGCCGGGTACGACGTCGCGGGGGACGCCTGGTCGACGCTCGCCTCCGCGCCCTTCCCCATCATGGATGGCTCGGGGATCGCTTCGACCGGTGGATTTGTTTACGCGCTCCACGGCTCCGGGCTGTACCTCTTTGCGCGATACCACCCGGCTTCTGACGCGTGGGCGACGCTCGCGTCGATCCCGGCGGGCGCCGCGCCCGGCACCCGGCTTGCGCCGCTCCTCGACGGCCGGATTCTCGCCGTCGTCGGCGGAACGACCGGGGTGTGGATCTATGATCCTGCCGTCGATGCCTGGAGCGCCGGCGTGCCGGTCCCCGTCGCGGCCGGGCCCGGTTCCTTCCTGGTGGGCCATCTCGACGGGAGGCTCTTCTACCACCCCGGCGGCGGCTCGACCGACGTGTTCGAGGCGCCCGCGGACGCCTCTACTTGGACTGAGCTTCCCACCGACCCGCCCGGACTTCCTTCGACATCCCCCGTCGCCGCGCTGCCCGGGGAACTCTTCGTGCTGACGCCCTCCACCTTCTCGGGCTTCGTCGCTCCGTCCACAGTCGCCAATACCTGCGACTGTGACCACGGAACGAATTTCGGGGGATGCGGAACGAGCGGCGGAACGGGCAACGGCATCGCAATCGCCACGGGGCTGCTCGTGCTCCTCTATGCCCGGCGGCGGAGCGCTTCCTCGTAAGCTCGAATCACCGCATCCGCCTGCCGGCGGGGATCGAAGGCTTCGAGGGCACGGGCGCGGGCAGCCCGTCCCAGCTCGGCGCGATGGTCAGGGTTGGAGGCCAGCTGATCGATGGCGTTCGCGATGCCCGTCGGGGTGTCGTCGATGACGAGCCCGGTGCGCCCATCCTCCACGAGCTCGGGAATCATTCCGCGGCGCGCGCCGATGACGGGTTTCCCCATCGCCATCGCCTCGCGCAGGGCGCGGCAAGTCCCGTCCGACCCGGGCACGAGGAAGAGGAGCGCGTCGAACGCCGCCACCGCCGCCAGGTAGTCCTTCCCCAAGTAGCCGGTGAAGGTCACCTTGCCTTCGAGTCCCAGCCGGCGCGCGGGCTCGACCGCCGCCTCGTTCATGTGCGTCCCCCGCCCCACGACGAGGACACGCAAATCCGGCGCGCGCGCTTGCTTCACCCCCTCGAGCAGGACGTCGAACCTCCGGTGGCGCTGCATGCGGGCGACGATCCCGAGGACGAACGCGTCCGGTGCGATGCCGAATCGGGCGCGGATTGGGGCGGGATCGGCGGAGGAGGGATCGAAACGCTCCAGGCGCAGGGCGGGCGGGACGAGCCAGGCCCGGCCGTCGAGACCGAAGGATTTTGCGTCGGCCGCGAGCGCGGCGGTCGAATAGGTGAGGTAACCGTCGGTCAGTCGGCGCAGGAGGAACGAGGAGCCGGGGCCGCGCCGCGTGGCCACCGCCTTCTGGTTCGTGCGGAAGACGAGGGGCCGGACGCGCGCCCGCCGCGCGGCCAGGCCTCCCACGAGATGGTCGTGCGAGAAATGGACATGGAGGATATCGACCGACTCGGTGTCGCACAGCGTCCGCAGCGAAGCCATGTCGGAGAGATTGTCGAGGAGGTTGATCCGGCGATT
>DATHFI010000444.1:0-2002 GCA_035490275.1 Planctomycetota bacterium | reverse complement strand
CAAGGGGATGGCCGACGACGAGCTGCACAAGGAGCTCGACGGCCTGACCAAGGCGCTCTACACCCTGCGGACGCAGACGGTGACGAGCGAGGTCGAGAACAAGTCGCTCTTCCGGGCGCACCGCCGCGACATCGCCCGGATCAAGACGGAGCTGCGGGCGCGCGAGCTCAAGAAGGCGGCCGCGCCGAAGCCCGCCCTGAAGGGAAGCGAAGCGCATCCTACAGGGCCCGCCGTCGCGGCGAAACCCTGAACCCGGCCGGAGGAAGAATGCCCAGGAAGGTCCGCGCGGCGTCGAAGGCCCCGGCGAAGGTCGCGGCGAAAGCCCCGGCCAAGGCCGAGAAGATCGAGAGCCCGCTCTCGAAGGCCGAGCTGAAGCAGTTCAAGGTCCTCCTCCAGCTCCGCCGGCGCCAGCTCCTGGGCGACGTCAACAAGCTCGAGTCCGAAGCCCTGAAGAAGGCCGACGCGGGCGATCTCTCCAGCCTGCCCATGCACATGGCGGACCAGGGCACCGACAACTTCGAGCAGGACATCACCCTGGGACTCATGGAGAGCGAGGGCGAGGAGCTCCAGCAGATCCAGGACGCCCTCGACCGCATCGCCGACGGCACCTTCGGCGTCTGCGAGAACTGCAAGAAGCCCATCCCGAAGCCGCGGCTCAGGGCGATCCCTTACACGCGGCTCTGCCTGGCGTGCAAGCGCAAAGAAGAGGGCGAGTAGGCCGGAGGGCCGTGGCCTGAGGGCCTGCTCCCAGCTTCCAGATCCCAGATCCCAGCCTCGCGACGGCATCACTCGGTTTTGGATCTGCATCCGCATGGCCGTCCTTCGGGCTCGGAGCCTGAAACTTCGGGAAACTGGAGCCTGGGACCTGGGAACTGGAAGCTCCGCGCGATTCCCTTTGCTACAATTGTTCCGGTCATGACCCATCGCGCCTGGTTTCTCGCGGTCGCGCTGGCCGCCGCGGCGGTCGACCTCTGGACGAAGCACACCGCCTTCGCGAACAACGTCAACGGCGTCGACATCCCCGTGATCGAGGGCTTCTTTTCCTTCGGCAAGACGACGAACAAGGGGATCGTCTTCGGGCTCTTCTCGGAGGCCGGCCCCATTTTCCTCGTCGTCTCGATCCTCGCGGTGCCCGCCATCCTCTTCATCTTTTACTCGGTCAAAAAACCGCGCTGGGTGCTCACCGTCTCACTCGCCCTGATCCTGGGCGGGACCCTGGGCAACATGTACGACCGCGTCGTCGACGGCCAGGTCCGCGACTTCATCAAGTTCTACTGGGGCGACCGGGTGTGGCCGCTCTTCAACCTCGCCGATTCCTGCATCTGCGTCGGCGTCGCCCTGCTGTCGCTCGAGATGCTCTTCTTCGACGAGAAAAAGAAGCGCGCGGACGATCCCGGGCTCTCCACGGAGCAGATCGCCGTGGGCGAGACGGAGCCGATGCCGCGCGCGGACCTGCCCCCCGAGCTACCGGAGCCGACCGATGCCACCGACCCGCAAGGCCCCCCCACGCCGGCCTGAGACCGCGCCCGACCTCTCGATCGAGGTCGGCCCCCTGCGCCTTTCCAATCCCGTGATGGTGGCCTCCGGCACGTTCGGCGCCCTCATGGACACCGTGCTCGACGTCTCGAAGCTCGGCGCCGTCGTGGAAAAGACGGTCACGCGGCGGCCCCGGAAGGGGAATCCGCCCCCGCGGGTGTGGGAGACGCCCAGCGGAATGCTCAATTCGATCGGTCTCGAGAACTACGGGCTCGAGGGGTGGATCAAGAAGCGCTATCCGGAGGTGAAGGACTACCCCTGCGCCCTCATCGTGAGCGTCTCGGGCGAGACGGTCGAGGAGTACGGCGAGCTGGTCGCCGCGATCGACAAGCTCCCGCGCGTCGACGCTTTCGAACTCAACATCAGCTGTCCGAACGTCTCGGGCGGCCTGGACCACGCGACCGATCCGGCGCTGACGGAGCGCGTCGTGCGGATTGCGCGGAAAGCGACTCGGCGTCCGCTTTTC
>DATHFI010000443.1:0-3935 GCA_035490275.1 Planctomycetota bacterium | reverse complement strand
GCTCGGATAAGCTGTCCCGCTCCATGCTTCGAGACTACCTCCGCCACGCTGCGCGCTTCCCAACGGCGGCGAAGCTCTTCCTCGCGGGAGAATTTCTCGGCGGGATCGGGCAGGGGACGGTCTGGGTCCTGCGCAACCTCTACCTCAAGAGCCTCCGGTTCGAGGAGGGATTCATCGGCCAGACGCTCTCCGTCTCGGCGCTTGGGATGGCTCTCGTCGCGGTGCCCCTCTCCTTCTTCATGGACCGCGGGCCCCTGAAGGGCTACCTCGCCGGGGGCGCGCTCGCCCTCGCGGCGGGGATCTCGGGCGTCGCGCTGTGGCCCGCTCAGACTCTGGTCCTCGCGTTCAGCTTCGTCGCCGGCGCGGGGACCGGGCTCCTCTCCGTCGCGGGCGTGCCGTTCTACATGCGCCACTCGACGCCGGCGGAGCGACCGTATCTCTTCGGCGCGGGAACCGCGCTCGGCCCGGCCTCCGCCCTCACCGGGGCGGTCCTGGTGTGGGCGCTGTCTCACGCGTGGGGTGAGGCCACCGAGGGCATGCGCCGGATGATGCTCGTGTCGGCGGGGATTTCGGCGGCCGGCGCGCTCGTCTTCGCGCTCCTCCGCGAGTCCTCCCCGGGCCATGCGAAGCGGGACCGGCTCGAAGTCGACGTGCGGACTTCTTTCCGTCTCGGCCTGCCCGTGGGGATCATCGGGCTCGGGGCCGGGCTGACGATCCCCTTCATCAATCTCTACTTTGAGAGCCGGTTCGGGTACGGGCCGCGGACCGTCTCGGCGGTCTTCTCGGTGGCGCAAGTCGTCACGATCTTCGCCTTCCTCGCGGCGCCGCTCCTCGCGCGGCGCTTCGGCGGCGTCCGCACGATCGTCGCGTGCCAGATGCTCTCGATCCCCTTCTTCCTGGTCATGGCCTTCACGGGGCACCCGGCCTTCGCGATCGCGGCCTTCCTGGCGCGCCACGCTCTCATGAACATGTCGGGCCCGGTGAACGCGCAGTTCGCGATGGAAGTCGTGCCCGCCCACCAGCGCGCCGTTACGAACGGCCTCCGCGAGATCTCCTGGAATGGCACGTTCCTCCTCGGAACCTCCGCCGGCGGGTGGGTGATCGAGAAGGCGCGGCTCTTCCGGGACGGCTACACGACGACGATGCTCGCGACGATCCTGCTGTACGTCGCGGGGAGCGCGATCTTCTTCGGATTCTGGCGCCGATCCGCGGCGCTCAAACCCGCGAGCGCTCTTCCGACGCCCGTGGAGCCGGCGGAAACGGCGCCGTAATCAACGAATATCCCCGCATCCGCGAGGTTTCTGGTAAATAGCTACAAGGCTGGAGGACCCATGATTCGAAGCCTTGCCCTGGCGGCGATGTCTGTGGTGATCGCGGCGACGTTCGCGGCTTGCTCCACCGCCGGAGGCGGCGCGGCGATGATGAAGTGCTCGGCGTGCGGCCACGAGGTGAAGGTCCTCTGCCCCGTCGACAAGAAATGCAAGACGTGCGACACCTGCGTGGGGAAATGCGCCGGCTGCGGCGCCGAAGCGAAGCTCATGTCGCTCTGTTCCCGCGACAAATTGTGCCCCGCCTGCGACACGTGCGCCCGATAGCTTGAGCGCCGGATTCCGAGAAATTTGTACGTTCGCTGCGTATAATCTCTCGAAATCGAGTCCCCCTTGGAGGGAGCCTTCCATGCGGATCGCGGCGGTCTTCTCGCTCCTGGCCCTCGGACTTCCGGCGTTCCAGGAGGACCCGTACGAGGAGCTGAAGAAACTCGACGCGGAACGCACCGTCATCCAGGGCCCGCTGTACGTCCTCCGCACCCTCAAGAACGAGATGTTCCTCGCCACGAAAGCCCTCGATGATTCGCAGCTCGATATCGCGGACCGGCACCTTCTCCGCTTCGCGGAAGTGTCCCGGCCCTACAACGAGGAGGACGCCCGACGCGCGGTGGGGATCGCCCTCGAGTTGCGGGCCGAGGCGCGGGCCGAAGGAGCGACGCTGACCCTCGCGGTGGCGGAGGATCTCAAGCAGGGGCGGGCGGCCGCGGCCCAGGCGCGGATCGACGAGGCCCTGAATCCAAAAACGTCCTTCCTGGCGAAAACGTACCGCGCGGACATCGAGCGACTCCGCGAATGGCTGAAGAAGGCTCCCGACCCCGCCGCCGTGGAGTCCGAGGTCAAGCGCTGGCGCGCGCTGATGCCGCCCGGGTTCGCGTCGGCTTGCGCCGCCTGCAACCGGACCGGGGAAACGAACTGCGCGCTCTGCCAGTCGGGTCTCGTGCCCCAGAGCTGCCGGACCTGCTCGGGCAAGGGACAGGGGCCGTGCTCCTTGTGCAAGGGCGAGGGCACGCTCCCTCACGGAGGTTTCGCGGGCGAGCTCCGGATCCGCATCGACAAGGATTTCAAATTCAAGCTCCCGGGGGACAAGCGGATCTACACGATGAAAGCCCAGCGCCTCTTCTGGACCCTCCGGCCCTGCGCGGGGGCCGGATCGGTCGACCTCCGCACCGTCACCAATCCCCTCGATCCCAACGCGGGGGCGGGATCGCCGGAGCGCCACAACCTCAAGTGCGGGGAGCTGTTCAACCAGCTCAGGGCCAACGTCTTCACCGGCAAGGCGCGCGTCTTCACGAGCCAGTACGAGGACGCAAGGGACGAACTCAAGCCCGAGCTGATGAAGCGGCTCTTCGCCGACTACGAGAAGTGCAAGGACGGCCGCCTTCCCTGCGAGGCCTGCGAGGGGCGACGCTCGGGGACCTGCAGCAACTGCGCCGGCAAGGGGACGCGCCTGGGCTCGTGCTCCGACTGCGGCGGCGCGGGCTCGACCTCCTGCGCGGCCTGCAAGACGTCCGGCGACTCCTCGTGGCTGGCGACCAAGGTTCCGGCAACCAAGATGCCCGCGCTGGGCGGGTGCCTCGACGTCCACGTGAAGGCGCTCGCGGCGTGGCAGGATCGGCGGGCGAAGGAGAAGGGGAAGCGGGAGCAGGTCCGCGGCCAGATCGGCCAGGCGCGCCAGGGCCTCGACCCGACCGCGAAGCTGACCGCGCAGTTCGTCAACATCGCGTGCGCGAAGTGCCAGGGGAAGGGCGGAGCTTGCGAGGACTGCTGGGGCGTCGGCCGGCGCGAGTACTACCCGGGGACGCCCGTCTACGAGCGCTACGCCACCGCGATAAAACTCGAGGAGCAGTACGCCAAGCTCTCCCAGGCGTCCATGGGCGTGACCTCCGCGGAAATCCAGCTCAAGATCGAGGACAACCTCCTCGACCACGACTTCCGCCTGCCCCCGGCGCCGAAGGACGGCCCGGTCCAGCCGCCGCCGGCGCGCCCCCCGGGCGCGGGCAGCGGCATCGGGGGCGAGATTTCCGGACTCCCCGAAGACCTTCGGACGAAGCTCGCGGAGGCGGACAAGCTTCACGAGGAGGGGAAGGCGGCCCTCACGAAAGCGAAGGCCTCCGATGACAACGCCGTGTGGCAGACCGAGGCCAAGAAGGCGGTCAAGTGCTTCTGGGACGCCCAGATGAAATACTCGGAGGTGCAGGAAACGCTCGACGAACGGGGCATCGACGTTCCCCGCGCGCTCGTCGACAAGATCAGCACGAATCAGCAGGCGCTGGTGATGGCGAGGAAAACGGTCCCTTGAGCAGAATCAAGAATTAGGAATGATCGAACAGAAATTTGACCACCCCTGATTCCAAATCCTTGATTCTTGATTCCTGATTCTTGATTCCTCCCCAGCCTCAAAATCCTCGCGTGATTTTCAGTCCGGGAGGTTTGTCGGGCGCCGGCGCCGGGACGGAAGGCATCCGCTTCGTCGAATCGGTCGGCGCGGATGCGGCGGGGGTCGGAACGGACGGCGTCCGCTTGGTCGAGTCGGTGGGCGCCGGGCCGCCGGCGGGGGTCGGAACGGAGGGCACGCGGGCGCTCGACCCCCCCGACGTGATGCCCCTC